>JAYWDP010000282.1:0-14038 GCA_043779775.1 Cyclobacteriaceae bacterium | reverse complement strand
ACGTTACTTTTTTCTTTTCCGGTGGACGCGAAGAGGCATTTCCCGGTGAAAGCAGAATCCTTTGTCCATCACCCAAAGTCGCGACGTACGATCTTAAGCCGGAGATGAGTGCAGCCGACATCCGTGATAAAATCATTCCTGAATTGGAAAAGAAAGAAGCCGACTTCATTTGTCTGAACTTTGCCAACCCTGACATGGTGGGTCACACCGGCGTGTTTTCAGCGGTCGTAAAGGCCGTCGAGACGGTAGATCAGTGTAATCAGGCTGTCACAGAAGTCGCCCGGAAAAACGGATACTCGGTAATCATCATCGCCGACCATGGCAATGCCGACATGATGATTAATGATGATGGAACACCGAACACAGCCCATACGACGAACCTCGTCCCCTGCATCCTGGTGGATGACCTGTACAAAGGAAAAATCAAGGATGGTAAGCTTGGCGATCTGGCCCCCACTATTTTAACAATTATCGGCGTACCCATACCCCCGGATATGACGGGGAACATTTTAATTGATCGTTAAGTTAATAAGAGATTATGTATTTACCCTTCGATTCTATGCCCGGCCGCTCTCGCCTGTGGGTTTACCAGGCCAGCAGAGCTTTTACCCTTGCGGAAAAAAAATATTTGCAGGAGGGATTAACAAAACTATGTGACCAATGGATCGCCCATGGCGTTCCTCTGCAGACTTCATTTTCCATTCAATGGAACCAATTCGTTATCCTCGCGGTGGATGAAGTGGAGAACGGCGCCAGCGGTTGTTCCATAGACAGTAGCGTCCAATACCTCCAGGGTCTTCAACAGGACCTGGGACTTGACTTTTTTGATCGGACTCGGGTTGCTTTTCTTCAGGAGGAAAAAGTTAATATCTATCCTCTAACTGAATTAAAAACACTTTTTGAGAACCGTACACTAACCGCTGAGACGATCGCGTTTAACAATGTAGTGACCACAAAAACAGAATGGATAAATCACTGGCAGGTGGGCGTAAAAGACTGTTGGTTGATACGTTATCTACCGAAAATCGCGGTAGTGGAATGATCTCCAGGGATTTTACTTTTTTGTACCTTTCGATTCTATGCTAAGGAGTTTGGGAAATGGGTCCGTCTTTATTGCAGCCATTCTGCTGATGGTGATTCATTCATGCAGCCCTGAAAAGAAAGCGTTGAAAAATTTCCGTTATGGTAACTTTGAGCAGGTGATTGATTACTATCAGAATGTTTTAAGGAGCCAGCCTAACAACGGCACAGCCAACTATTACATAGCCGAAAGCTATCGACAATCCAACCGGATCAAGGCATCAGAAAAATTCTATGCGAAGGCCAAAGGGCAGGGTGTCAATAAAGATTCGGTTCTATTCTATTATGCAAAGTCGCAAGAGGCAAACGGAAAATATGATGAAGCTGTAAAAACCCTGGAAGAACTTCGCTCCTCCACTACCCTTGACAAAATGCGCGACCGCGCAGCGAAAGAACTCGATGGTCTTGCCAATCTGGAGCAACTGAACCAGAAAAAAAGCTATTACAAGATAAAGAACCTGGAAGAGCTTAATTCCAATTTCAGTGAATATTCTCCCGCTTATCTCAATGGAGAATTGTATTTCACCTCGTCGCGTTCCAATGACCGGATTTATGCTGCTACCGGCACACCTTATACAGACTTGTACAAAGCATCCACCGTAGGCGCAAACGTTGATGTCAGCACCGTAAAGCCCTTGCCTGAGTCTATTAATTCCCCCAATGTTAATGTGGGTACGATTACTTTTTCGCCCGACGGCAAGACCATGATTTTCGCCAAGGGCAATACGGGCAGGCGCAAAGGCTCTAACGACGTAGACCTATATCTGTCGCGTTTCCGCAATGGAGAATGGACGGAGCCACAGCAGGTCAACATCAACCAGCCCGATAGCTGGGAGTCTTCGCCAGCGTTTAGCCCAGATGGACGAATCATCTACTTTTCATCAAACAGAAAAGGCGGCTATGGTGGCCTTGACCTTTATACAGCCCAGATGGATTCCCGCGGTCGCTTTTCCCGTGTGCGAAACCTGGGGCCAGAAATCAATACTTCAGGTAACGAGACTTTTCCCTATGTGTCGGAAAACGGCAAGCTATATTTTTCATCCGATGGCCATCCAGGTTATGGCATGCTGGATATTTATGTCGTGAACCGTGCGAATGGGAAAACCGTAGTGGAGAACCTGGGGCAACCTGTTAACAGCACCGGTGATGATTTTGGAATTTTCCTGTTTAAACCCGACCGTGGATTTTTCACTTCTAACCGGGAGGGGGGTAAAGGGGATGATGATATTTATACATTCATCAACGAGGACCCGAACCTGAAAGTGGTCAATTACTATTTGCAAGGAGTCACCTACGCTTTGCGCAAAGATAGCACCAAAGAAATTTTACCCAGCACAAAAGTCTCCCTGCTGGACGACAAAGGTGATGTGATGCAGGACTATACCACGGGTAATGACGGCAAGTTTCTGTTTCACATTTATGAAAACGAAAACTATTCACTGGTCGGTGAAACAGACGGCTACCTGGTGAAACGCGGACCTTACACCACCCTAGGTAAATCGGTTGATGTTACAACCCTAAAAGAATTGATCACCAACATCACCCTTGACACTTTGCTGGTCCTCGACCGCCTGCAGAAAGATGTATTTTTTCAGTTAAAGAATATTTATTTCGGATATGACAGCGCCAACATCCGCATAGAATCTGCCAAAGAGCTTGACAAACTGGTAGATCTTCTCAATGACAATCCCGAGATAAAAATTGAAATGGCCTCCCACACTGACAGTGTAGGCACTTTTGATTACAACATCAACCTTTCACAGCGACGCGCCCAATCTACCGTTAACTATCTCATCAAAAAAGGAATCGCTCCTGAACGGCTGGTTGCAAAAGGCTATGGTGAAACCAAACCGATTGCCCGCAATACCAACCGCGACGGCACTGATAACCCGGCCGGCCGTCAACGCAACCGAAGGACAGAATTCAAGATTCTTGAAATCGGCATCCGCCAGGATAAAAAACCGGATGAAGATGATGATGATAAGTACTTCAAGAACGAAAAGGATCACTGACCCATTTCAACGCATCCTTTCACATCAGTTAATCTACTGCCTCACTCCAGGGAATACCCTTTGGTAATCCCTTTTTCAATGGCTGGAATTCCTTTCTTCATCCATGCTGGCTCCCCTGCACCCTTAAGGTAGTAATCAAAGAATTGCATCATGCGCACCTGAAAGTCAATGCGGTTTTCGCGTTTCGCAGGCCAATGCGGCTCACCATTATAGTTTAGCATCCACACCGGTTTATTTAATCTTCTCAACGCCATATACATTTCGATTCCCTGATACCATGGCACTGCACCGTCAGCATCATTGTGAAGCAACAGCATAGGTGTTTTAATTTTGTCGGCGAAGAAGATGGGTGAATTTTCTATATACCGAACAGGTTTTTCCCACAAGGTCCCGCCAATGCGGCTCTGGGTATGTTCATATTGAAACATACGGCTAATTCCCGTCTCCCAACGGATTCCTCCATAGGCGCTGATCATATTGGCTACCGGCGCTCCAGCCTCCGCAGCCTTGAACAAATCCGTTCGTGTTACCATATAGGCCGCCTGATAGCCGCCCCAGCTATGGCCCTGCACGCCGATATTCTTCTCATCGACAAAACCTTTTGCAATAAGCGATGTGACGCCTGGCATTACGCAGTTCATGGCGCTTTCACCGGGATATCCTATTTTATATACAATGTCAGGCACAAAAACGATATAGCCATTGCTGGTGTAGACTGCGCGATTGATGGAAGAACGCAACGGTTCGGGTTTAAAATGTTCATACAGATTGTCGCTGTTCTTTTCGTAGAAGTAAACGATCATGGGATATTTCTTTTTGGGATCGAAGCCCTCCGGCTTATACAATAATCCACTGAGTGGAATATTGTCGATGGAAGTCCAGCGCACCATTTCAACACCTCCCCAGAAATAGTTCTTCATTTGGGGATTGGCATCACTTAATTTTTTTGCTGAGGTAAAGTTTATGTCCGACGTCCACACATCAGGAAATTCGTGGAAACTCTCACGGGTAAACAGAACCTGGCCAGATGTCTTTGCTTTCACGGTCCCTCCGAAGCGAACAGCGTCCATGACCAGCTTCGTCATCTTACCCTCCGCCAATGACAGTTTATAGTAACCTGAATATTTTGAGTTTTCATCAAAGGCAGACAACAGCATCTCTTTTGCCGGGTCGATATACCGCTCTTCCGGATCAAGCTTTACATATCTGAAAACAGTTTTATCCCTTCGTCCTGTCTTTGTCAGGTTGACAGGAGGCTTTTGATTCCGGGGGTCAAGCCCCCAGAGGTCATAGCGGTCATAGGCAATAAAGAGCTGATCGTCTGTTGTCCATCCCGCTGATCCATAAGCTCCCGGATAGTCTGGCGAATCATTTTCTTCATCAGCAAACTTCACTTTCATCTCTTGATTGAGTTTTGAAATCTTTTCTGGCGCAATCTCATAGGTAACCCATGCCGTGTCCGGGAGACTGAACCAATATGCATAATTGGACTTGGGAGAGAGTCTTGCATTGCCCTTTACTTTTGTGGCAATGGGCTTGCGTATTTTCTTCTGCAGATCATAGATATAAAAATCGTTGAAGGCCGAGACATCCCAGGTTAGTATTTTCCTGTAAGGCACGTTGGATTCGCCCAGGACCACCATCGCATTTCCTTCCGTACCGGTCTCAATCTGAGGAACTTCTCGGTCACCCAACTGCATGACATCTTTCTCTGCCAGGTCGATAACCGCCAGATAGGACCGCTTTCTCTCAGCTTCCGCCTGCTTATTCTGTTGGGGGTAGATATAATCATCGTCTCCACCCCAAACTTCTACGCTTACAATTTCTTCTGTCAAAAGTGTGGTGTCCTGAACCAACGGAATCGGAGCTGACCCAAAAAACAATTTTTTACCGTCCCTCGAAAAAAGTGGCGTATAATTTTCACTCACTGTCCAATTCTGCGGAATCCCCATGGACCGCTCTACATCTAAAAGTGTAGCGGCAGAATTCTCAGCTTTCCAATGGAAAAGTTGAAAATGTCGAACAGGGGTTTTCGTAGTATCCGTATCCACAAGAAAGGAAGCTTGTGTGCCCTCTTCACTAATCGAAAGGCCCTTGAATTTGTATTTGCTTTTGCCCTCGTAAAGCGAAAGAAGTTTCTCACCTTTAAAATCATACCAATAAACGCCGGCCTTCAGGGTGCTGTCATTTCCAGATGAAGCGAAGAGTAAACCCTGCGCATACTTAGCAAAAGAATATTCTTTCACATATCCAAAAACTGTTTCTTTTCCGTCCTGTAATTTTTTTAACACCAATGTATAACCATTTTCGTCGGAGTTAATTTTTCTCTTCGATAACTTCTTTTCGGACTGTTTTGACTTGTCATCCGTTTTGGGCTTGCCCTCCTTTTTGTTCTCCAACTGGTACGCAAGCCAGCCACCCGATTTTTCAGGAATTTTAAAGGTCTTCACATTGGGCACCTTTTCAGTCTTGCGGGAAGCAAAGGAATACAAGCCGAGAGAGTCATTAGGAAGATCTTCCTTTTTCTTTTTCTGTCGACGCAAATCTTTTAATAGATTTTGTTGGGGCTTGATTTTGAAAATGGCAATCCTGCTATCGAAGGTCAGCAAAATATTATCCGCCCGTTTTACAGAATCCTGTGCTTTTGTTTTCAGGTTGTAGAAAATTGCTTTCCCGTCGCCATCCTGCGGATTTACCGTGAACACTGCCGCACTCCCGTCGGGTGACAGGGACTTGTAGGTGATCTCTTTCCAACTGTCATAAACAGTATGCGTCAAGGGTTCCTTTTGCACAACTGTTAGAACGGGCTTTTTCTGTGCGACAGTAGCCAATACGAGGCTTAGAAGCCCCAAGAATAGAAATATTTTTTTCATAGATATGCTGGATTTCACGTTTCAGATTTGAATGCAGCTTCGGGAAACAACCTGAAATCTGAAACCTGAAATCTATTTCAAATAAACAAATGTTCCTTCTCTGCTTTGAACGGTAACCTGGGCTTTGGGCGCACTTTCTACCCTGCCAATAACCTTTGCATCCACGCCAAAGCTTTTCGAAATTTCAATCACGCGGCCTGCAATTTGTTTTGGCAGATACACTTCCATGCGGTGACCCATATTAAATACCTTGTACATCTCCTCCCACGAAGTGGCACTTTGCTCATAAATAAGCTGGAAAAGGGGAGGAATATCAAAAAGCTGGTCCTTGATGACGTGCAGGTCTTCGATGAAGTGCAGGACCTTGGTCTGTGCGCCTCCACTGCAATGGACTGCGCCGTGAATCTGTGGCTGCAGTTCTTTTAAAACCTCAATCATGATCGGAGCATAAGTCCGGGTAGGCGATAACACCAGTTTGCCCAGATTGACCGGCACTCCTTTCACTGTGTCAGTGACTTTATATTTTCCACTGTACACGAGATCCTCAGGAATATTTTGATCGTAGGATTCTGGATATTTTAATGCATATTCTTTTGTAAAAACATCATGACGCGCAGAGGTGAGTCCGTTGCTGCCCATGCCGCCATTATATTCCGTTTCATACGATGCCTGACCGAACGAAGCCAGGCCTACCACCACGTCTCCTGCCTGAATTTTGCCGTTGTCAATCACACGGTCGCGTTTCATTCTGGCCGTTACGGTACTGTCAACAATGATGGAACGGACCAGGTCGCCGACATCGGCGGTCTCTCCCCCTGTGCTGTATATTTCCAAACCATATTTCCGCAGCATCCCCAATACTGCTTCTGTTCCTTGGATAATCTCCGCAATCACTTCACCGGGGATCTTATTTTTATTTCTCCCAATCGTAGAGGAAAGGATGATCGGGCCGGTGGCGCCGACGCACAGCAGGTCATCCACATTCATAATAATAGCGTCCTGGGCAATGCCTCGCCAGACGGAAAGGTCGTTCGTTTCTCTCCAGTAGACGTAGGCCAGCGAAGATTTAGTCCCGGCACCGTCGGCATGCATGATGGTACAGTAGGCCGGATCACCCGCCAGTGCATCCGGCACAATTTTACAGAATGCTTTGGGAAAAATTCCTTTGTCCAGGAGCCGAATGGCTTTGTGAACATCTTCCTTCGAAGCGGAAACACCGCGTTGATGATAGCGATCTGACATTACGATCGGGTGTGGAGTGTCATTTTAATTTGACCTTTAGCCAGACACCCGAAGGGATTGACAGATTCGAGTTTCTCTGGCCTTGATAACCCACACCTCTTTGCAGGGCAGATCCAATAGGTTGTTTCGTTGGGGGTGGTGTATATTTCCCTGTTTCAATGCCTATTCCTAAAACCGAAATCGTTGCCTTGGACAGTCGGAAAGCCTTGAATGGAATGATAGCTTCATAAACATAAGCTCCATCTTCATTTGATGCAATGGCTACTTTAATTCCATTGGTGATTCCAGATCGTGTGCTGACAAGCGGATCATCCGCCAAGCCAATCAATTCCATCATTTCCAGGTCGGCGATTAAAGACTTGTCCATCTGTTTTTGGATTTCGGCTCGTTCAGATGTTGATAGTTTTGAATAATCCTGAGTATCCCGTCTCGCTGCCAATCGTTCCGTTGCCTCTGCTCCTGTCGGAAAACGTAGTCCAAGTTTCTTTTTCTTCTTTCCATTAGGATCCATCCAGATCATAAGTCCAAAGACTGCAATTTTTCTGCGAACAATCTCATCAGCCGTTTTCATCCGGATGTACAGGTTATTATCGTCACTGCAAACATTATAACTCATCGTTTTGTCAGAATCCACTAACCACTCCAAAGGCCATTCGTCAGTTTTGCCATCCGTTTCCACCACCATTCCCAATGGACAATTAGAAGGTGCCGTTTCTTGTGATAGAACTTCAGTAGCAATTGCACATAAAAGAAAGATTATGGATAGTCTCGTTTTCATTGAAGAATCAGTAAAGTGTAAGTCCACAAAGTTATTAAATCCGGCCAGAGGATAGCTGGGTTACTAGAACCTTATTTGTTTGAAAATCTCCCAAATTACTATGCCCGCACAAACCGAAACATTCAATGAATGTTTGGTCCCCATTTGTGGTATTTCAATGGCAAGATCCGCCATGTTAATCACCTCTTCACTCACTCCGTGTACCTCGTTGCCAAAGACAACACAAAATTTATGATTCGGCCTGGGGCGAAATTGCTGAAGTGACACACTTTCCGTTGTTTGCTCAGCTACGAGAATCTCGTAATTCTCCATCTTGAGCTTTTGCACCGCTACGATGGGGCTTTCAAAATATTCCCATACCACTGATTCAGTTGCCCCCAGCGCCGTTTTATGAATTTCACGATGCGGGGGTGTGCCGGTAATGCCAGTCAAAAATATTTTTTCGATGCGAAATGCATCCGCCGTACGGAATATAGAACCCACATTGTGGAGGCTGCGCACATTGTCCAGTAAAACGGCGATGGGTAGTTTTTCAACTTCTTTAAATTCATCGACCGAAATGCGACCCAGTTCCTCCAGCTTGAGTTTTTTCATACCCGAAAATTAAAGGTTCGCTTCGAGAATGAAGAATACGGAAGGAAATTTCATGTGGATAATTACGGCCACAAAAGGGTAAAAATATTAATCTGATTTCAGGACTCTTAATTCCATTCTGCATTCCTGAATTCTGAATCTTGCCTCTATATTTGCTTGTCATGGCCGGAGTGAACGCACAGGATACGCCTTTAATGAAACAATACAACGCCATCAAGGCGAAGTACCCGGGGGCGTTGCTGCTTTTCCGCGTCGGGGATTTTTATGAAACGTTTGGTCAGGATGCCATCGAAGCCAGCAAAGTGCTTGACATTGTATTGACCCGTCGGGGTAATGGCTCAGCTTCTGAAATCGAACTTGCGGGATTTCCCCATCATGCTCTTGATACCTACCTCCCCAAGCTCGTGCGCGCTGGTCACCGCGTTGCAATCTGCGACCAGCTTGAAGATCCCCGATTTGTAAAAGGTATCGTGAAACGAGGAGTGACTGAATTGGTTACTCCCGGAGTCTCTTACAATGACAACGTGCTTGAGCGTAAGCGCAATAATTTTCTGGCCTCCTTGTTTGCCGCGAAGAACTCCCTGGGGGTTGCCTTTCTCGACATCAGTACAGGAGAATTTTACTGTGCCCAGGGCACGGAAAATTATATTTTCAAACTGATTCAAAGTTTAAATCCTTCCGAACTTATTTTCACCAAAAGCCATCGTGAAAAATTAGAAAGTCATTTTGGAGATGAGTATGCTACGTTTGCGCTGGACGACTGGGTGTATGCTTTTGATTTCGCACAGGAAAAGTTATTACAACAATTCAAGACGGCCTCCCTCAAGGGTTTTGGTATTGATGGCCTGAATGAAGCCATCATTGCTTCGGGCGCTGTGCTCCATTACCTCGAAGCAACCGAACATAAAGACACGCATCACATTGCCTCTATCTCGCGCATTGATGAAGAGACCTACGTGTGGCTGGATAAATTCACAATACGCAATCTGGAACTTATAGTGTCTCCCAATGAAGGCGGCGTACCCCTGCTGCAAATTCTGGATCAAACCGTGACACCCATGGGCTCCCGACACCTGCGCAAATGGATGGTACTTCCCCTGAAAGAAAAGCAGGCCATTGACGAGCGCCTCCGTGTCGTAGAAAAACTTTTCACAGAGCAGGAATTTTCTGAAAAAATCACAGAACAGTTGCTGCAAATGGCAGACCTGGAACGATTGATTTCCAAAGTTGCCGTAAGCCGGATCAATCCAAGGGAGCTACTTCAGTTAAAACGGTCTTTGAGGGCTATTGTGCCGATTAAAGAACTGTTAACTGCTTCCAATACTACTGAATTACGCAAACTGGGAGACCAGCTTAACAAGTGTGAATTTCTTTTGGAAAAAATTGAAAAGGAATTGAAAGATGATGCTCCCATGCTCGTACATCAGGGTGGTATTATCAAAGAGGGTGTCAACCCCGAACTTGATGAACTCAGGGCCATTGCCTTTTCCGGAAAGGATTATCTTCTCCAAATCCAAAAGAGAGAGGTGGAGCGCACAGGAATCAATTCACTCAAAATTTCTTATAATAAAGTTTTCGGTTATTACCTGGAGGTGAGCAATGCCAACAAAGACAAAGTCCCGCAGGATTGGATCCGGAAGCAGACATTGGTGAATGCAGAACGCTACATCACAGAAGAATTAAAAATCTATGAAGAAAAAATCCTGCATGCAGAGGAGAAACTTACCGTGATAGAGCAGAGGCTTTTTCTCGAATTGGTGCATCACGCCGCAGATTTCGTTTCACAGATCCAGCAAAATGCCCGTGTGATCGCCATCTTGGATTGCTTGTTGTCTTTTGCAAATGTAGCCCGCACCAACCGGTACTCCCGGCCTGAAATCAACAATTCGAAGCGACTGGAGATAAAAGCCGGGCGTCATCCCGTCATCGAAAAACAATTGCCTTCCGGTGAAAGCTATGTACCCAATGATGTCTTCCTGGACAACGATACCCAGCAGATACTCATCATCACAGGGCCGAATATGGCGGGTAAATCCGCTTTGTTGAGACAAACAGCCCTCATCGTGCTGATGGCTCAAATGGGAAGTTTCGTTCCTGCCGAAAGCGCCCACATTGGAATCGTTGATAAAATCTTTACGCGCGTTGGCGCCACAGACAATTTGTCTAGAGGCGAATCCACTTTTATGGTTGAGATGACTGAGACTGCTAGCATACTTAACAATCTCAGTGACCGGAGCCTGATTTTGATGGACGAGATTGGCCGGGGCACCAGCACCTATGATGGCGTCTCCATTGCCTGGGCCATTGTGGAATATCTCCATCAGCATAAAGACGTAAAACCCAAGACGCTCTTTGCCACTCACTACCATGAACTCAATCAATTGGCGGAAGATTTTGTGCGGGTGAAAAATTTTAATGTCTCAGTAAAAGAGATTGGCGACAAGATCATTTTCATGCGCAAGCTGAAGGAAGGTGGCAGCGAGCATAGTTTTGGTATTCACGTGGCCCAAATGGCAGGGATGCCCAACAAGATTGTGCTTCGGGCCAATGAGATTTTACATTTTCTTGAAAAAGATAAGCACAAAAACGAGCGAAAGAAAAAATTTGAAGACTTACCCAAAGAGAATTTTCAAATGGCATTGTTTGAGGCCGATCCCAAATTCAAGGAGGTACAGGAACTGCTGGGCAAGATTGATATCAACACCATCAGTCCGGTGGAGGCATTGTTGAAGTTAAATGAAGTATTGCTTCTCTTGAAACCTAAAAAGTAGCAGGATTGGGGTTCTATCTCCTTCTGAATCCCTTGCTGAAGCTTTTCTTCTTCTCAAAAACCCGTTTCGGCCTTGCCTCGGGCTGATAAAGTGGTGCCTCCCCCATGGAAACTGGCAATGGAAGTTTAGGAACCACAGCGCCAATCATATTTTCAATGTTTAAAAACTTGCGCTGGTCTTTATCATTGATAAAAGTGATGGCCGTTCCTGTGGTTTCCGCCCGGGCTGTCCGTCCTACGCGGTGCACATAGTCTTCGGGGTCCGGCGGCACATCGTAGTTGATGACAAGACTGATGCCTTCTACATCGATCCCCCGCGAGAGTACATCGGTGCCAATAATAATATTGATCTGCTTGCTCTTGAATGCCCGCATGATTTCCTCACGTTCGGTTTGCTCCAAATCTGAATGAAAGGCCCGCACAGGTAAACCTACTCGCAAGAGAGTCTGTTCAAGTTTCTTTACATATTCCTTTTTCGACGCAAATATCAGGACGCTGCTATAACTGCCGGTTTTTAGCAAATGCCGGATCAGCGCAACTTTCTGCTCATCATACACCAGGTAGGCTTGCTGCAAAATCCCCTCCGCAGGTTTGGCAATCGCAATATTAATTTCTACAGGCTGGTTTAATATTTTGTTAGCGAGTTTCCGGATGTTGGGGGGCATCGTGGCGGAAAATAAAAGTGTTTGCCGCTCTTTGGGCAAATAGCTGATGATTCGCACGATGTCGTCAAAGAAACCCATGTCGAGCATGCGGTCGGCTTCATCAAGGATGAGATGTTTCAGGTGCTCAAGTTTTACGGTACCACCGGCGAGCAAGGCAATCAACCTCCCCGGCGTGGCGATGATAATATCGGCGCCATGGTCGAGTGCTTTCCTTTGCTGCTCCCAGGTAGCTCCATCGCCGCCACCGTACACGGGTATGGAACTTACACCAGTGAAATAGGCAAAGCCCTCAATCTGCTGGTCGATTTGTTGGGCAAGCTCACGGGTAGGCGCAATGACCAAAGTATTTAAATGCCTATGGTCTGTGTGAATGATTTTGTGAAGCACCGGCAGAATATAAGCCGCCGTTTTCCCCGTTCCGGTTTGGGCACATGCAATGACATCTTTGTTATTTAAGATGACAGGAATTGCCTGCTCCTGGATTGGGGTGGGCTTTGCGTAGCCCATAGAATCCAGGCCCTCCTGGAGTTTGAGATCAAATTTGAAATCTTGGAAAGTCAACGATGAGGGATTTATATAGTCATCTCTTTATTTAATCACGGCCTGTTCTGCCGCCTATGATGCAGCGAGGGTGAAAGAGGAAGCAAAGATCGTAAAGTTTATGACGACTCCGTTATAATCCTTTATCAATCATGGTAAACCCTGTAAAAGGGACCAATACTTTCGGAATACGTATGCCCTCGGGAGTCTGGTTATTTTCCAGGATGGCAGCCACAATGCGCGGAAGCGCCAGCGCACTCCCATTCAAAGTATGTAACAACTGTGCCTTTCCTTCTTTGGTTTTGTAACGCAATTTCAGTCTGTTGGCCTGAAACGTTTCAAAGTTGCTGACAGAACTTACTTCAAGCCACCGTTCCTGCCCACCCGCAAACACCTCCATATCAAAAGTCATCGCTGAATTAAAGCCCATGTCGCCGCCACACAATAATAATTTTCGATAAGGCAGTTCCAGTTTTTCCAGAAGACTTTGAACATAAGCACACATTTCCTCCAATGCTTCATACGATTCTTCCGCTTTCCGTATTTGAACAACCTCCACCTTATCGAATTGATGCAATCGGTTAAGGCCGCGTACATGGGCCCCCCAACTCCCCGCCTCCCGCCGAAAGCATGGAGTGTAGCCTACATTTTTAATGGGCAGGTCAGCTTCATTGACCATCACATCACGGTACAGATTGGTGATAGGAACTTCGGCCGTGGGAATAAGATAAAGACCGTCTTCATTGATATAATACATCTGTCCTTCTTTGTCAGGGAGTTGGCCAGTACCGTAGCCACTTGCCTCATTGACAACGATGGGAGGTTGTATTTCGGAATACCCCTGGCGAGATGCTTCGTCGAGAAAAAAATTGATCAACGCGCGCTGAAGTTTAGCCCCTTTGCCTTTGTAAACAGGAAAGCCCGCACCCGCGATCTTATTTCCAAGATCAAAATCAATTATGTCATATTTTTTAATCAAGTCCCAATGAGGCTGTGCGCCGGGAGGAAGCGAGGGCATGGCTCCCCAATTGTGAACAGTAAGATTTTCTTCAGGGCTCCTGCCGGCGGGGACTTTTGCTGCCGGAACGTTGGGGATTTTGTAAAGAATCTCCCGGAGCCGGGCTTCATAATCTCCCAGCTCCTTTTCAGCATCCTTGATAAATCCCTTTTCAAGAGAAATCTTTGACTTGATTATCTCAGCCTCCGCCGCTTTCCCCCCTTTCAAAAGCTCTCCAATAGTCTTTGAATTGGAGTTTACTCTCGATTTTGCATCATCGAGCCCCTGTTGGGTATGCTTTCGCTTGTCATCAGTTTGCAGCGCTTCGGATATCAATGATTTAGCTTCTGAGAAATGGCGTTTCATTAATCCTTCCAGCACTTTTTCAGTATTCTCCCTGATGACGTTGATCTGCAGCATTTATGTGAAAATTTATGTGGCCAAAATTACAAACCTTCCGCGTACAAACCCTGCCCGCCACTGTTAA
>JAYWDP010000281.1:0-14148 GCA_043779775.1 Cyclobacteriaceae bacterium | reverse complement strand
CGACCATAGACTATTTTCGCCATGTGAACTCAAAGCAGATACAACCAATTCCTGAAGAGGTAGTACTGAATAAAATTTACCTGATTCGAGGCCATAAGTTAATGCTGGACCGGGATCTTGCTGAATTGTATGGAGTCAAATCCATACGGTTAAGGGAACAAGGCAAACGGAATCAATTAAGATTTCCCGAAAATTTCATGTTTCAACTGTCACATAAAGAGGTGAATGCTTTGTTTTTTTGACTTTAATGCCTTGACCAACACCAACGACACAGTAACCATCAATAGACCAAATAGTACCAATACCATGGCAATCTTAAACCCTGCTGAGAACCCCTGAAAAAGAGTCATATTTTTTGAACCCTCCAGCATGTCAAATGTCAGGAGTAAGCCGTATAGAATTGAAAATGTAAGCCAGGCAATGCCCAATACCATAACATAATTAAGAATGTCATGCCATGGAGACGTCATTTTCCATTCTTTAGTTAGATAATAGATAACAAATACAAGCGCCACATTTATGGTAATGACAACCGAAAGAGGAATCACATTCATGGACCATTCGCCAGGAGTTAAATTAATCAGAAATAGGGCACTGATATTCATGTTACCATTTATGCAGGTGAATTCCGTTTGATAAGTTTTAGAATAATATAAGCAAGTAAAGAGACGCAGAAAATAAATAGCCCGTACAACACAGTAAGGAGTGCAACTTTCATCCCTCCACAGATCACGGGAAATGGAATTACCTCTGGTGATCCTTCGATGGCATCAAAGGCATAAAGTAAACCGATAAGTGTAGACCAGGTCCCCCACGCGGCTGCCAACCCGCCTATTTGTTTGATTGCCTCCAACCAAATTGGATTGAAAGATTTTTTTTGAAACATCGAAAGCAGGATATAAATAAAGATCCCAATGTTGGCGACAAATAAAAGGGTTAAGGGAATCATGAAGGACATCCCGCCTTCCATGTGTAAGTTGTAGAATGTAATGGCAAACATGATTTTAAAGTTTAGGTTTAGTTTTCATTTCAGCAAGCTTAGTGATGAAATTATAGTCAAACTATTTTTTATGACGAAGCATGGAGGAAATGCCGGATATACAGCTTTTTTATAGGGAAAGGGCGAAAGGGTATTGATTCTTGTCGAATGCTTGTTTTTATCTGTTCTTCGATTCTTTTATTATCGATCAAGTGATTTTTTTCATAATTATGTTGTAAGATAAGTCGTATGGAAAGACTAGCCGATCATTTGTTTACCCGCCAACGCTGGGTCATCCATATGTGCTTTTGGCTAATGGTGTTGGCGTTCTATGTGATTTTTTTCGGACGTAAAAACAATAATTATCTCCTGACTTTCTTTTTCGTAGGCCTGCTCATGCCCGTCACTATCGGAACCACTTATTTTCTCAACTATAACCTTGTACCTCGTTTCCTGATGAAGGAGCGATATGGTTTTTTTCTCCTGTATTTTATTTACACCCTCATTGCTTCAGTTTTCCTTGAAATGATGATTGCCATGCTCACTTTTATTGTCATGGCGGAAGTGAAAATCAGGGACATGAGCCCTGCTTCCATTGATGTATTCTTTCTTTTGACGTCTCTCCTCATGGTCGTTTTCCTGGGGGTGGCAATAAAACTGCTCTTGCATTGGCGAAAATCAAAGGAAGATTATCAAAAATTGATGCGCGACAAAGTAGAAGCTGAATTGAAATTTCTGAAAGTTCAGCTCAACCCTCACTTTCTTTTTAATACGTTGAACAATCTCTACTACCTGAGTTCTGAGAAATCAGAAAAAGCGCCCCAGGCGATTCTTCAATTAAGCGAGATGCTGGACTATGTCCTCCATCAGGGAAAGTCTGTTTTTGTACCCCTGGAAAGTGAACTGAAACAAGTGGACAATTACATTGCCCTTGAATTGCTCCGGTATGAAGACCGTGTTCAGATTGATAGAGAGATTACGGGTCAGATTCATCAGCATACCATTGGACCTATGATGCTGATAAGCCTTATTGAAAATGCATTCAAACATGGTGTAATGAAGTCAGCTGGAAAGGCATGGATTTATTTGAAAGTGGCATGTAAGCCTGAAAAGGTGGAAATTCAAATTAGCAACAGTTGGCAGCCAACAGAAGAGGGAAATGGAATTGGGTTAGAAAATTTAAAAAGTCAGCTTGCGCATTTGTATCCGCACAACCATTCTTTACAAATTGAAACAGGAAACCCCAATGAATTTTTGATTAGTTTAATCATTAATACTGAAAAATGAAATTCACTTGCATCATAGTGGATGATGAGCCCCTGGCCCGTAAGCTTATTGCGGGTCATGTCAATAAAATTGAGGGCCTTGAACTCGTGGGAGAGTGTGGCAACGCAATGGAGGCAAGTAACTTATTGAGAAGCAGGAAAGTCAGTTTAATTTTTCTTGATATCCAAATGCCCGAGATCACTGGGTTGCAGTTTATTGGCACACTCAAAAATCCTCCAGCCGTTATCCTTACTACAGCTTTCCGTGATTTTGCCCCCGAGGCATTTGATCTGGATGTGGTGGATTACTTATTAAAACCGATTTCATTTGAAAGAACCATGAAAGCTGTCAATAGGTTTTTCGATTTACAAAGTGATGCGGCCACGACTGCCCCTATAACTATGGCCGAGGAATTTTTGTACCTTAAGGCTGACCGTAAAACTCATAAAATTCGCCTCGATGAAATTATATACGTAGAAAGTCTTGATGAATATGTTAAAGTCCACATGTCTGACAAATGGTTAATAACCCGGGAAAACATCAGTTCACTCGAACAACGACTACCTCCGACTTTGTTTGTGAGGATACACCGGTCGTTTATTATCAATTCGAGATACGTCACGACAATCTCAGCGGAGGGAATTGAGTTGGGTAAAAAAGAACTCCCCTTCGGCAGGGCCTACAAAAAATTTGCCGTAGCAGCTCTCTCCATACGGGGATAACTTGGAACTTTAACACTTTATTTACCTCCGGCCATCTGCTACATCTGTTAACCCAACCTTTCATCCGGACAATTCACCGATAATTCAACTTTGTCGATCAATCCACAACACGGTAGGCCCTACATTCGTTATTGAACAGGCGTGTGAGCAACCGGATTCAAAAGATAATGTTTGTATTTGAAATTAATCAGCAAAAAGGTTTTAGCACTCGTTCTTTGCCTGGGCAGTGTCAATGGGCTATTTGCCCAAAATGATTCCATTAAGTCCAGGCTCGATTCTGCCAAGTCGTATAAATCCCGCCTGGATTCAACTAAGTCCTACACCACTACCCATCTGCAAGGCGAAGCGCCTAAGATAGACGGTGTTCTCAACGACACGGCGTGGCAACTGGTTCCCTGGGGCGGGGGTACCTTCAGACAACGCGATCCGGATGCAGGCGCAGAACCCAGCGTGCAGACTTATTTTAAGATTCTTTACGATGCCAAAAACCTGTATATCGCTTTTAAGTGCATAGACCCGGAACCAGATAAAATTGTCGCGCGGATGTCCCGGCGGGACGGCTTCGACGGGGATTGGGTGGAAATCAATATTGACAGTTACGCGGACAAGCGGTCTGCCTTTTCATTTACTTCTTCCGTCTCCGGTGTGAAGAATGATGAATATGTCTCGAACAACGGCGACAATTGGGATGCCAGCTGGGACCCGATTTGGTATCTTAAGACAAGCATCAACAAGGAAGGTTGGGTTGCGGAACTTCGGATACCGCTAAGTCAGCTGAGGTTTACCGATAAGCCTGAACATGTTTGGGGTTTTCAGATCATGCGCCATTTTTTCAGAAATCAGGAACGCTCCATCTTTCAATACATTCCGCCCACAGCTTCTGGCTATGTACATCTGTTTTCCGAATTGAGGGGAATCAAAGGAATCAGGCCTCAAAAGCAATTGGAGGTTCAGCCTTACATCGTGACGAAGGCTGAAACATTTCAAAAGGAAGAGGGCAATCCTTTTATGACAGGGAATTCCGCGAATGTAGCCGTCGGACTGGATGCGAAAATCGGCATCACCAGCGATATAACGCTTGATCTCACGGTTAACCCGGATTTTGGTCAGGTGGAAGCGGACCCCTCCCGGGTGAATCTCACAGCCTTTGAACTCTTCTTTCAGGAGCGAAGGCCTTTTTTCATTGAAGGAAATAACACCTTGAATTTTCCCCTCACTGATTTTACTTCTAACAATCTTTTTTATTCAAGGCGCATTGGAAGGGCGCCACAAGGTTCTGTTGACCTGGGAGCTAATGAATATTACAAGGCCAAGACCCGGACGCAAATTCTCGGAGCGGCCAAACTCACTGGAAAAAATAAAAATGGATTCTCCTGGGGAATTATGGAATCGGTGACGGCGCCGGAAAAAGCCCAGATCGACAGCCTTGGATTTACCCGATATCAAACCATCGAACCGATGACGAATTATTTCGTGGGCAGGGCTCAACAGGATATTAATAAGGGCAATACAATTGTTGGCGGGATGTTCACAGCGGTGAATCGGAAAATTGATGATCAGCAACTGGACTGGCTTCGATCAGAAGCCTACACGGGCGGCCTTGACCTGGTTCACAATTGGGACAACCGAAAGTTCTATGTGAGTGCAAAAACCTTTATGAGTTATGTGAAGGGTAGCACGAATGCCATGATCTATATTCAGCGATCATCAGAGCGTTATTTTCAACGCCCCGACAACAACCACGCACACCTGGACTCTGCCAGGCGATCGCTCACAGGTACAGGTGGAACATTTGTTTTCGGAAAACGCAGCGGAAAGTTTGTTTTTGATGTAGGCTATAGCTGGCTCTCTCCTCAGTTGGAACTCAATGATATCGGATTTCTATTGCAAACAGACCAACAAAAACAATCGATTTTATTGCAGTACCGCGTGCCTAATCCGGTGGGTATTTTTCGCTCGCAGTATTACAATTTGTATCAATCCCAACTCTGGGATTTCGGTGGACGAAATCTTTCACGTGACCAGGAGATCAACAGTCAGGTGCAGTTCAAAAATTTTTGGGAGTTTGGTACTGGTATATTCTATAATGAACACAGTATTTCAAATGCCGACTTGAGGGGAGGACCCGCGCTTCAATATCCCGGAAACATTCAATATTGGGTATGGGCCGGCACCGACCGGAGGAAAAAATTGTATCTGAATGTAGGACCGTACTGGCTGTGGGGCAACAACAACTATTTGAATACTGCCAATGTCGATTTGAATTTAACCTGGCGCCCTTTTAATGCTATGAATATTTCCATTTCACCCAGTCTAAGTCATAACCAGAACCAGATGCAGTATGTCGCCACTGAATCGGTGGAAGGTGAGCCACGATATATGGTGGGGGAGATAGACCAAACCACTGTGCGGGTAGCCATCCGCATGACGTACATGCTCACACCTAACCTCTCCATTCAGTATTGGGGTCAACCCTTTGGAACATCAGCTACCTACACAAACTTTAAATACATTACCAATTCCACCGCTGCAGAGTATAATCAAAGGTATATGCCGGTGCCTTCTTCCTGGATGAGACTGAATGGTGCTGACTACCAGGTGGATGAAAATAACAACGGTACCGTTGACTATACATTCATTAAACCTGATTTTAATATTGGCCAGTTCCGGTCCAACATGGTGATCCGTTGGGAGTATATTCCTGGCTCTACACTGTTCCTTGTTTGGACACAGGAGATGAATGGCGCGTTCTACGGAAAATCAGATCCAGTGCATCAACCTTATTCTTTTGATTACAATCAACAACCGCACAATGTGTTTGTAATGAAGTTTACGTATCGGTTTTTGTTATGATGACTGAATAATACTTTAACACGTTAACACTTAAATACTTAAGCACTTAATTATTCTCACTAGCAACTTATTCTCTCCATTTCCTGTATCTTGTTTCGTAAGATCATTCTGCCTATGAAGTTGTTCCTCTGATTCAACCAAGCGAAGCACCTCGTTGAATTGCTGGCCCCAGACCATCTCGAGCCCGAAATATTACCGGGCTGTCTTTATTCTTATTTACTACATATAATTCTTACGAATGAACGCTTTTACAAAAAAGGCTTCTGTCTTTTCTTTATTTAAACAGGCTATCCTCGGTACCGAGCAAAACTTCACCGAGGGCAGCATCAACCGTGCTATTTTCCTGCTGTCCATCCCCATGATTCTGGAGATGGCTATGGAGTCTTTGCTGGCAGTGGTTGACATTTTCTTCATCAGCAGTCTCAACAATAATGATGCGGTGACGGCGGTGGGCCTAACGGAATCAGTAATTGCTATCGTCTACTCCATGGCCATGGGCATCGGCATGGCGGCTACCGCTATGGTAGCGCGTCGAATCGGTGAAAAAGATGCAACCGGTGCAGCCATCGCAGCCGTCAATGCGCTTTACATTGGTATGACTTTGTCGTTGGCGATTAGTGTAATCGGTTTGTTTTTTTATAAAGACATCCTGATGCTGATGGGGGCCTCTGAAAGCATTATCGCCATTGGCTCTGGATATACGCAATGGATGCTGGCAGGGAATTTTTCCATTGTTGCACTATTTCTTGTCAATGCCATCTTTCGAGGTGCCGGCAATGCGGCCATTGCGATGCACTCGCTTTGGATTGCCAATATTCTCAACATGATCCTCGATCCCATTCTCATTTTTGGATGGGGACCTATCCCATCATTGGGCGTGGAGGGAGCAGCCATCGCCACAAACATCGGGCGTACGGCCGGAGTGTTCTACCAGCTTTACTACCTCGCGGGAGAAAAAGGGATTGTAAAAATTCGAAAGGAGAATATTAAAATTGACTGGACCATTGTTACCCGTTTGTTAAAAGTCTCGGCTGGCAACATCGGACAGTTCCTAATCTCTACGGCGAGCTGGCTCTTCCTGGCGAGAATTATCGTCAACTTCGGCAGCAGCGCTTTTGCAGGTTATCAGATCGCCATCCGCGTGATCATCTTTACGATTCTTCCCTCGTGGGGCATGGCCAATGCGGCGGCAACATTGGTAGGTCAGAATCTGGGAGCCAATCAACCGGAAAGGGCAGAGAAGTCAGTATGGAAGGCGGGCATGTTGAACATGATTTTTTTAGGATTCATATCCATCATCTTCTATTTCATCTCCGAGCCCATTATGAAAATATTTTCCAGTGACCCTGCCGTCATTGCCAGTGGAACGGAATGTCTGCGGATTGTGGCCTTCGGTTATGTTTTTTATGGATATGGGATGGTGGTCATTCAATCCTTCAACGGCGCTGGCGACAGCCGAACGCCCACTATTCTGAACTTCTTTACCTATTGGCTTTTTCAGATTCCCCTGGCCTATGTGCTTTCCATGAAGCTGGGCTTCGGGGCATCGGGGGCATTTTGGGCCATCGCCATTGCGGAATCAATGGCGGCTGTCGTAGCCATACTGATATTCAGAAGGGGAAAGTGGAAAACGGTGAAAATCTAATCGTTGATGGTTGTTGGTTGATCGTTATTCGTTTCCAGCCACGATCAATCAACAACGAACAACGAACAACTATTTTCCCGTCTCGGGATTCTTCTTAAACGCCGCCTTCACAGCCTTCTCCAACTCTTCACCCGCTTTTTTCAAACTGGCTTCCACCTCTTTCCAGCGTTCTTTGTTTTTGGATTCGTTTTTCAGATTTTCAGCTGAATCTTTTAATTCTTCGAATTTCTTTTTCAGATTCGACTCTACCCGTGTGCTTGCATCTTTTGCTTCCACGAAGAACTGGTCGAGTTTTTTACCAAAATCCTTGAAAATTTTTTCTGCTTTTCCTTCTTCGTTTGGTTCCATACAATCAATTGATTACTTTTTGAACTCTAAGTTACGGACTAAAAGTTAAAATTAATATGGAACCTGAAGAAGACACGATTGGACACATCCAGCGGCTTTTGGAAAACAAATCCCAGGCCAAGCAAATAACCTATAAGAATCTATTGAGCGCATTTGAACTGCTGGCCAAAGAGTCGAAGCGTGTGGCGGTCGAGCTTAATAAGAAAGTAAAAACTTCCACCGACCATGATGTTACCGTGGATTTCAAGAGAATTAATTCCCATGAGTTTGACGTAAAGCTCGCGGGTGACCTCCTGATATTTGTGCTTCATACCAACATTGTAACCTTTGATGATTCACATGAGGTGATGAAAAATCCTTATATCGGGGAGAAAGAAATCAACCGGTATTTCGGTCAGATAATGATTTACAATTTTATGTCAGATTCAGTCAAGTATAACCGGGTGAATGATCCGGGGTACCTGCTCGCCCGCTTGCTGGTAAATCATGAAGGAAGATACATCGTGGAAGGGGAAGGCAAGATGGGATTGGTATTCAGTCAGATTTCCAATGCACCCATTACGGAGCAAGAGCTTAATATATTGGTGAAGCTTGCACTCACGCTGGCCATTGAAAATGACCTGATGGCTCCGCCCTATCCTCAGGTAAAGTTTATCACACTATACCAGAAAATGGAGAAGACCCAGGAACTGGGGGCCGGACAAAAAATTGGCTTCAAGATGAGCCATCACGGAAAAGTGGATGGCTAACAAAAAATGCTAAATTTGAACCCTACCGAAGGCCAACAGCCAAAAGCTAACATTGATGATTTCAACAAAAAATAAACTCATATCCATTTTTCTTATTGGCGTCCTTTTCTTTGCCTCTTGTGCCTCTTCCAATCATGCGCACAAAAAACTTAAACGTGGCAAACCGATACCATGCCCCCTGAAAGACTGTTGAGCCATGCGCAAAATTATCATTGCTATTGATGGATATTCGGCTTGTGGGAAAAGTACAACCGCCAAGGAAGTTGCCAAAATCCTGGGCTACCGTTATATCGACTCCGGGGCTATGTACCGGGCCGTTACTTTGTATTTCCTGGACCATTTTGTCTCCCTTACTAACCCAAGGGAAATTGAGCGGGCCCTGGCTGAAATAAAAATTTCATTTAAGGTAAATGCTAAAGGAAAGACCGAGGCCTATTTAAACGGATTGATGGTTGAAAGGCAAGTAAGGGATATGCGCGTCTCGGAGTTTGTGAGCCAAGTGAGTACCCTGGCATCCGTTCGGCATGCCATGGTAGAGCAGCAGCGCAGGATGGGCAAGGAAAAATCCTTCGTCATGGACGGGCGCGATATTGGAACAGTAGTTTTTCCCGAAGCAGAGCTAAAACTTTTTCTTACCGCCGATATCCTGGTGAGGGCTTTCAGACGGCAGAAAGAGTTATTGGACCGTGATGAGATGATCGACATTGATACCATCATTGAAAACCTGATGAAAAGGGACGAGATAGACAGTACCCGGCAGGTGAGTCCTTTGCGCAAAGCCAGAGAAGCAATCGAGATAGATACCACCCATATTACCATCGACGAAGAGGTTGCTGAAGTGGTCCGGCTTGCCCTCGCGCAGATCTTGAAAAAGAAAAACTGACACCTTCTGCCGTTGGTCCAGAAACCTCCAACAAAAGCCCAAAAACCCCTTGCAGGGTGCGGATTATTGCTAATTTTGCGCCGGCCTAAATTATATCATTGCCACTAATATCCATGGGCAAATTCATTCGTCTTACTAAAGGATTTAACATCAATCTGGCGGGCAAAGCGTCCCACAAAATTGCAGAAGCTGAACCTGCGGAAACGGTCTCGGTAAAACCCTTAGATTTTCAGGGGCTTTATATGCCGAAAGTAACGGTCAAGGAAGGCGATAATGTGAAGGCAGGAACCCCGCTTTTCCACGATAAGAAATTTGAAAAGGTCCAATTCACCTCACCCGTCAGCGGTGAGGTTGTTGAAATTAAACGAGGTGAGAAACGCAAGCTGCTGGAGGTTAAGATCCTGGCAGATAAGAAGAGCGACTATATAAATTTTAAGAAATTTACGGTTTCGGAGCTGGCAAACCTTTCATCCGAAGAGGTCAAGTCTCAGTTACTTGACTCCGGTGCCTGGCTCAACCTGGTGCAGCGACCCTTTGGTACCATCGCCGATCCGGAGGCAACGCCCAAGGCCATCCATATCTCTGCATTTGACACAAGCCCCCTGGCGCCGGATTATAGTATTTTATTTAAGGGTCAGGATCAGTTTTTTCAGGCTGGCGTGGATATTCTGAAGAAGCTCACACCGGGAACCATACACGTAAACATTCATACCACCATTGAAATATCCACCGTGTTCTCGCAAGTGAAGAACGTGGAAGTGAATAAATTTTCAGGGCCACATCCAGCCAGTTGTGTGGGTGTTCAGATCCACCACATTGACCCGATCAACAAGGGAGATGTGGTTTGGACCATCAATCCTTTTGGGGTTATTCAAATAGGGAAACTTTTCCTCACCGGTATGCTGGATGCTTCAAAAGTAATCGTACTCGCAGGCTCAGAAGTTAAAAGTCCCCAGTATTACAAAACAGTCACGGGCGCATCCATCAAGAAATTAATAGCCGGAAATCTTAATTCTGAAAATGTAAGGTGTATTTCCGGTAGCCCCCTCACGGGAACGAATATTGGGAAGGAAGGCCATTTTGGATTTTACGATCACCAGCTTACCGTACTTCCGGAAGGCAATCATCATGAATTTATGGGCTGGATCACACCAGGAGTAAATAAACTCAGTTTTCACCGTGCCTGGGGACTGATGTCCTTCATGATGCCGAACAGGGAGTTTAAATTGGATACCAACACCCACGGAGAACCTCGTTCCTTTGTATTGACAGGTGTTTTTGAAAAAGTGGTCCCGATGGATATTCTTCCCACCCAATTAATAAAAAGCATACTGGCCGATGACATCGATGAAATGGAGGCTTTGGGAATTTATGAAGTCATTGAGGAGGACCTCGCGCTTTGCGAATTCGTAGACGTTTCCAAACACAACATTCAGGAAATTCTGCGGGAAGGGCTTGAATTGATCAGAACGAGCTAATAGAAAATATGAAGTTTTTAAGAAAACAGCTTGACGCGGTCAAGCACAATTTCGAAAAAGGAGGGAAGCTGGAGAAATACTATTTCGCTTACGAAGCCTTTGATACATTTTTATTTGCCCCCAACACAACGACCGAAGTAAAGGGAGTTCAGATCCGCGATGCCGTCGATCTGAAACGCCTGATGATGACTGTAATCATTGCTATGCTGCCTTGCCTGATTTTTGGGATGTGGAATGTCGGGCATCAGCATTTTGTTGCCATCGGTCAGGCCGCCACTTTCGGTGAAAAATTTTGGGTGGGACTGATAAGGACCGTACCGCTTCTTTTGGTGTCCTATGGCGTGGGTCTCGGTATTGAGTTTGTTTTTGCCACCATCCGCAGACATCCTGTGAATGAAGGCTTTCTGGTGTCGGGAATGCTGATTCCCCTAGTAATGCCGGCGAGTATTCCACTCTGGCAGGTAGCGATCGCAACGGCCTTTGCCGTCATCATCGGAAAGGAAGCTTTTGGCGGAACCGGGATGAATGTGTTGAATGTGGCGCTTACGGCCCGTGCTTTCTTATACTTTGCCTATCCTTCACAAATCTCGGGGGAAGTGTGGACTTTTTTGGGTGAGGGGACAAAAACCGTTGCGGGATATTCAGGCGCCACACCACTGGCCCTGGCAGCACAATCAACCGGTAACGTAGTCACCGACTTAAATACTTTTGGTTCAGGGTGGGCAGATGGAATTTATAGTCTCTGGAATATGTTTTTAGGTGTGATGCCAGGATGTATTGGTGAAACATCGACCCTGATGTGCCTTATCGGTGCAGGCATTTTAATTTTCACGGGTGTGGGTAGCTGGAAAATTATTGTGAGTGTGTTTGCTGGTGCTTTTGGAATGGGACTTTTTCTGAATGCGGTGGGGACAAACCCTTTTACGCAAATGCCGGCATATTATCACCTCGTGATCGGAGGCTTGGCTTTTGGGGCTGTATTTATGGCTACTGATCCGGTGACCGCCGCCCAGACTGAAACCGGTAAATGGTTTTATGGATTTCTTATCGGTATCTTTACGGTGTTGATCCGGGTGTTTAATCCTGCCTATCCGGAAGGCATAATGCTGGCGATTCTGTTAATGAACGTCTTCGCCCCGCTGATTGATTATTTTGTTGTGAACGCGAACAAAAAAAGGAGATTACATCGTGCGACAGTCTAACACCTATATATTATTGTATTCAGCAGCCATCACCGTTGTGTGCGGCGGATTACTAGCATTTGCTGCTGTGAGTCTGAAACCCATGCAGGATGCAAATATTGCCATGGAACAGAAGAAGAATATTCTGGCTTCTGTCCTTACCCTAAAAGAAGGTGAAAGTATAGATTCAATCTATTCAAAACAGGTAAAGGGATTTGTTATTGATTACGAAGGAAATGTGAAAGAAGGATTGAAGCCGGAACAAGTTGTTGTAGCTGTGGAATATAAAAAGGCACCCAAAGACCGACTTCTTCCCGTGTATGAGTTCCGCAATGATTCTAATAAAGTTGAGTATGCCGTCATGCCCGTCTATGGCTATGGTCTATGGAACAACATTTGGGGATTTGTGGCGGTGAAGTCAGACTTCAACACCATCCAGGGTGTAAAATTCCAGCATGCCGGCGAAACACCGGGTTTGGGTGCGAGAATAGAATCAGAAGAAATCCAGGAACGGTTCAAGGGAAAATCTATTTTTGAACATGGAACTTTGACGGCTGTCACAATACAAAAAGGAGAAGGCATTGATTATTCCAATAATGCGCACAAAGTGGATGGGATGTCAGGCGCTACACTCACAGGTAAAGGTGTAAACAATATGCTGAAGGATTATTTAGCATGTTATGAAAATTATTTGAAGAAAAACGCTGGTGTTTAAACAACAACTAATATGAGCACAGAAACTGTTGAGGTAGAAAAAATTAAAGAAAAGAAGGTAGAGCCTCTTTTTTCAAAGAAGAACAGGAAGCTGATCTCTAATCCACTGGACATCGATAATCCCGTGACCGTTCAGATTTTGGGTGTTTGTTCTGCGCTTGCCGTAACTACGCAGATGAAGCCTGCTTTTGTCATGTCACTCGGACTTACCATCGTGACGGCATGTTCCAACGTAGCCATCTCCGCGTTGAGAAATACAATCCCTTCGCGCATTCGAATCATTGTTCAACTGGCAATCGTGTCACTTTGGGTTATCATGGTGGACCAGATTCTGAAGGCCTATGTATACGATGTATCCAGGCAACTTTCTGTTTTTGTAGGACTGATTATTACGAACTGTATTGTGATGGGACGACTCGAGGCCTTTGCGATGGCCAACAAACCCTGGCCCTCTTTCCTCGATGGTATGGGAAATGGTTTAGGCTATGGAATGATATTGATGATCCTGGCTTTTGTACGTGAACTTTTAGGCGCCGGCTCACTCTTTGGATTTAAAGTGTTTGCTGCGATGGGCATTCCGTACCAAGGCAACGGTTTGCTTTTGCTGCCGGCAGGAGCGTGTATACTGCTGGGTCTTCTTATCTGGGTACAGCGGTCACTGAACGGTTATCGTGAGTCGCATTAACTGACATCATATGGAAAACTTAATTAACATAGGAGTCCGGTCGATTTTTATCGACAACATGATTTTCGCTTACTTCCTTGGCATGTGCTCATTTCTTGCCATCTCCAAGAAAGTAAAGACAGCCTTCGGATTAGGCATCGCCGTTATTTTTGTGATTGGCATTACGGTACCGATCAACTGGCTTATTCAGAATTATGTTTTGACTGCCGGGTCGCTGGCCTGGCTGGGAGAGGATTTTGCCAACATTGACATCAGCTTTTTACAGTTTATCGTATTCATCTCTGTGATTGCCGCCATTACACAGTTGACGGAAATGGCCGTTGAGAAATTTTCTCCGGCACTCTACGGAACGTTGGGGATTTTCCTACCGTTGATAGCTGTGAATTGTTCCGTGTTAGGGGCCGCTCTTTTTATGGTAGGCAGACCTTATAATCTTGCCGAGGCAACCGTATTCGGTTTGGGTTCCGGCATTGGCTGGATGCTGGCCATCGTGGCACTTGCCGGTGTGAGGGAGAAAATGAAATATTCCAATGTGCCGGCACCCCTGAGGGGACTTGGTATAACGTTTATCCTGGTGGGATTGATGTCACTGGGATTTTTGAGTTTCCTCGGATTCACCCTTTGACGAAAAAAATATTCGCAAAG
>JAYWDP010000280.1:0-14170 GCA_043779775.1 Cyclobacteriaceae bacterium | reverse complement strand
GGCACGACATTTTTTTTCACGCTTTCGCGAAATACATACATTACCAGCCATTCGGGAAGATACTTTGCGATGGCCACTCTGGTTCCGTTCCTCTCTTTATACATCTCATTTGGCGGAAATGTATTTCCAAAAACGACCTTCTTGATCCGAACGGGATAAGTGGCCTTTAAATATTGCGTGAAGTAGCCTCCCAGTGAAGAACCGATCACATGCGTTTCAGAAATTTTTTCTTTATCCAGAATCTGCATCACCGCCTCTCCCATCATCTGAAGGGAATTGACGGGAGGATAGGTCAAGGTAATAATGCGATACCTATCTTTTAATGAAAGAATTTGTTGCCACCAGATATCATAGCCGCCTGCCATTCCATGAAGAAAAAGGATGGATTCATCTCCCCGACCAATCGAAAGATATTTCCATTGTTGCCCTTCAATTTCAACCAAGTTGAGCGGCAATCTGCGAAAGGAATCCAGTGAAGTGACTATGTTATAATCCTCTCCCTTGTATAATTCAACAAAAGAATGTCTGGGAGTCGGGTATAGATAAAGTACCAGAATCGCGAAGAAAATAATCAGTAATACAATTGTGGATCGTTTCATCCTTTAAAATTTAAATATGGACACAAAGCACGCAAAGTAGGCACAAGAACACAATGAATTTTCAGGGTCTGCTTAAAATAGATCATCGTGTCCTTTGTGGTTCTTTGTGATTTCGTGACCCATTAGTTAGGAAATAATTTGATCAATCCATTCTGAAGTTATCCCCGCGAGCTTCGGTAAGAGATTTTCCTTTCCACATTTGAAAGAGTGATCAGCCCCTTCAAAAGTGATAACAGTAGCTCCTCACAAAATAATCAGCGGTGGCGCCATACACCTTGACAGAGTTGCTGAACTTAAACCAATGGTGGGTATCATATACGACAACCAGTGTTTCTATGGGCACGCCTTTCTTGTCGAGCCGTTTCACCAGGTCAGTACTTTGATTGAACCCACATTCCGATCATCATCTGCATGAATGATCAATACCGGTGACGTCCAGGTAGATACATAGGCCACGGGCGAAGACTCCCAGGCGATTTTCAAGGCACGCTCGCCGTCAGGGATCTTCTCATATTTTTCAGAAGATGTAAGATTGCGGGTACGCTCGGCGGTCCAGTCATGTACACCATGGATTTTATTGAATCATAAATTCTCGTTCAAAAATCTCCCTTTCCTGTTTCTTGTTATCAGACTTGAGCAAGTCTCTTTCAAACAGATGGTTCAGATTATTGCCCGCCAAGTCTTCAAGACGTCCTTCAACCTTTATCACATATTTACCCGTCTTCCAACTTTCAACTGGAAGGAATTGAAACAAATGCTCTTTATTAGCAACCTGAATTTTTCCAGGCACAGACCCCCCCTTCTCATCCATCAGTCTGATGGTGTACTGCAATAAAATATAATCAAGTGCTTCGCCAAAATCAAGTTCCAATGGATCATAAGTTTCTGATTTGGGTATCCTTATCTTCCATAACTCAGGGACTGGAGATTGGTCGTCCCGATTAGTCACAAAAAAATCCATGGCGTGGATTGCATCCATCGGTATGCCATCCTTGCTCTTACACTGAGTCGAGATTTCCAGTGTATATCTTGCTCCCCTTTCCAAAGGGTTTCCCATTTCCATGTTGGGAATTAAATCGAGTTTGATCCGCCCGGGATCAAGCCAAAGGGTGAGTTCGGTACCTTCCTCATTCCATAACTCAGGCTGCAGGTCAAGGAAGGTGCCCTCCACGGTGTCGCGGAAATTCTTTAGCAAAGTCAGGTAATTCATCGAACGTCCTTCCGCTATGGGCCTTGAGAAGTGCAAGTGTATTTTTAGGAGGTTTTCAGGGACTGTATCTTGTGATGGATAGGCTGCCAATAGCCGTGGTCTTTCGCCCTCGCTTGGGGGTATTTCTATTTCACCTATTAAAACCTCACCTGCCATCACTTCATACCGAAGCTTAAACGTTAATGGAACAATGGGCTCAAAAACATATTCATCTTTTTCTTCCTTAAAAGTTCCGAGCACTGCTGCTCGTTCCCCCTCCCTTACCAATCGTACCTGCAGTTCTTTATCATTGGTTTCCAGCGACCTTGGAATTGTGAGCGCCACGGCCTTATCATTTTCCCAAACAATAGCAATTGCCCTCGGCTTCTCCAATAAACGGCAGCTGGCAAGAATACCAACTATTAAAATAAAAATGATAGAAATACGCATACAAGAATCTCTCATAAATTAAAAACGTCATGACGAAAATTACCGTCATGACGTTTCATATAAATTTTCTAATCTTTACAAATAGCGTTCACCGCCGGTCCAAAGATCCAGGTCTCCGTTGGCTTTTCGCTGCAATACAATGAACTGGCTTTCATCCAACTTGTCAAGCTGTACTACATTCACAACAGGTAAGGAGATAAAATTCACTCCTGCGGTGGCAAAGGCCTCTTCTACCGGAGTGGTTAGCGATCCCTGAAAAGACTCAATGTTCGAATACTTTACTTTGAATACAGGCCTTGACGAATTGGCCATCAGCAAATATGAATCGTCACCTTTCTTCACGGTGATCATGTCGAGGGGTGAATTGCCGGCGCCCATCTCTGCTACGGTTCTGCCTTTCACATGGGTTCCTGGCTTCAGATCTTCCATCGGAAAAAGCACGAGGGGAGTACAAGTATAACTGGCAATGAGATATTTCTTTCCGCTGATTTCACCCACCGTGAAAGTACGGATGGGGGCAAAGGTCTCATACTGCTTGTGTGCAGCATGATAAATTTCCAATGAAGATTGGTCTTGCTTATTAGTAAATGGAAACGGAATCACACGGAAAGTGGACTTGAACTCCTGGTTCGAGAGTCCACTCACCATCAGCTTGCCATCATAAAATCCAATGTCTGACACAGAAGAAACCCGCAATAGACGACCGCGGTCATCTTTGTCATTCTCCGAAGGCGCGTTGTTCAACGCTACCGAAGTATAAGCCACCTCTTTAAGACTGAAAGCCGATATCTTCTCTCCTTCTATTTTTAACAATATGGAAGATCCATCATTTAATTGAACAGAGCAATACACTTTTTTTGATAATGGATTCACGACGAGGTCAGTGATAGTAATGTTTTGGACATCCGTACCCAGTACTCCTGCTAGCTTCTGGTCAAACTTCTTGATTTCCAGAGCTGTGCCTTTTTCGACTCTTTCCGTGTCCTTGGTATCTACAGCAAAAACGACAGCGCTTTTAGAATCTCCGATGAAAAGAATTCCGTCGGGACCAAAGGCCAACGCACTGATCGATTTGATTTCAGGGGTACCATTCACGAAATCATCCCGCAAACCGGTGGACTTGTTGGTGAGAGCAAGTATAATTGCACCCGCCATTACGAGAGCGAAAGAGAAATAAGTCTTTTTCATGGTTGCAATAGTTTATTGGATTTTAAGAGACGACGAACTTACTCAATAAATGTTAAATGCTAAATGTTAAGTGTTAAATGGAGAAACATTGGCATAAACGGCTTTAAATTATTTAACATTTAGCATTCAACACTTAACATTCTCAATTCTCACTTCTCAATAGCCGCCAGCACTTTCTCAATAAACTCCGGCATTGTCCCACCTTCAATCCACCGCGTCACCACCACAAGATCATTTTCAAAATCTACATAGATCATGTTGGTACCATTTCCGACGTGATAAAAAGCCGAGGCCGGTGCAGCCGGCAATAGTTTCTTGTCCGTGTTCAGAAACCAATTCATAAAACCATAGGTGGGTTGCGTGGAAGTGGGCATCAATGCCATTTTCACCCAGGCTTCTGAAAGTAACTGTTTGTCATTCCATTTTCCCTTGCGCAAAGTGAGATAGCCAAATCGGGCCATATCACGCGAGTTGATGATCATGCCGCCACCCCAGTGCCCGCCACCGCTCACCGATTGCATAATCTGACCATCGATGACCACAAAAGAATTTTCATATCCATACCATCGCCATGTGTTGGACGCACTGATGGGGTCCATGATATTTTCTTTCAGCACCTGAGGCAAAGGCTTTCTCCAAACCGAAAGTCCGGCGAGGGCCAGCACATTCACCCGTACATCATTGTATTCATACACCGCGCCCGGTTCATTCCGGGGTCGGGTCATCCACTCTTCGGGCTTTGCACTGGGACGATCCGCCCATTCCGGCTTGCCCCACAACGTCCCTTCCCAATCGCTCACTTGGCGCAAGAGATGGTCCCAGGTAATTTTGCGATTGTGTTTCGTTTCAAACGGCGTGAGCCACGGTGACTTGCCCAACGTACTGGCTTTATCAGTTTGAATGACAGCGTTGAAGGCAAGAATTGGTGGAACATATTTCCAAACTGTATCATTCACACTTTTAATCATGCCTTTGTCAATGGCCACGCCAATCACCGCAGAGAGAAAACTTTTCGTTACGCTGTGTGTCATGTCAACTCGAAAAGGGTCGCCCCACTCCGCAATAATATAACCATTTCGTAAAATCACCCCTGTAACATCCCCACGCTCTTTGAACGGTCCTACTCCATTGCCAAAAGGCTCTTTACCAAAACTTTGATAGTGAGATACCTCCAGGTCGCGTGGATTCTTCGATTCACTCCTGATGGAAAATGTAATCGCTTCTTGCAGTTTAATGGAATTCATCCCCACTTCTGACGGAGATTTTTTCTTCCATTCAATATCCGGGCCCGGGAAATAAACATCCTGTTTAGGTTTTGGCTTCTGCGCCCACAAGCTGCCAAACGACAACAGAACAATTATTAAAATAAATCTCATAATCAACAGATTTTCTTTTATGATAACAACCCCATGATTAAATATTTCTGCGAATAGCCAAAGGTTAACAGCCAACAGCCAACTCAAGGTACATCATTCCTAAAATATTTATAGCAATTCTTGATGCTTTGGGATATTTTTAGACTATTCAAATCCAAATATGCAAAACAAAATTCTTGTCATCCTCCTTTTTTTTCTGAACGGATTTGTTCAAGCTCAGTCCTTTGACCCCAATCTGTTCAACACAATGAAATGGCGGATGATTGGGCCCCATCGCGGTGGGCGCACCGTCGGCGCGGTGGGCGTACCGCAGCAACCCAACGTCTTTTACATCGGTGTCAACAATGGCGGTGTCTGGAAAACCTCAGACTATGGCAGGACCTGGGTGCCGATCTTCGATAGCCAGGCTACCGGATCCGTCGGCGACGTTGTGGTGGCTCCCACCAACCCCAATACAATTTATGTCGCCAGCGGTGAAGGCATTCAAAGACCCGACCTCTCGATTGGTGACGGTATTTATAAATCAACCGACGGTGGAAAAACGTGGACGAATACCGGCATCCACGATGGTCAGCAGATCGGAGGCCTTGCCATCGATCCTCAAAACGAAAATCGCGTGTTTGTCGCCGTGTTGGGTCACCCCTATGGCCCCAATACGGAACGAGGTATCTATCGAACCACCGACGGAGGGAAAAATTGGGAACGCGTCTTTTATTTGGATGAAAACACAGGAGCAGCACAGGTTACCCTGGACCCCAAAAATTCCAATATCATTTACGCCGATCTGTGGGCTGCACGGCAAGGTCCCTGGGAAAATGGAAGTTGGCAGGGACCCGGCAGCGGATTATATAAATCATCTGATGGTGGTACTTCATGGAAAAAATTAACCAAAGGTCTTCCCACCGTCGAACAAGACCTGGGCAGAATAGGATTTTGTATCGCACCCAGCGACCCCAACAGACTTTACGCTACTGTGGATTCAAATCAATTGGGCGGCATCTATCGCAGTGATGACGCGGGTGAGAACTGGTACCGAACTACCAGCGATGAACGCATCTGGAGCCGGGGCAGTGACTTTGCTGAAATTAAAGTTCATCCTCAAAATCCGGATATCGTCTTTAGCGCCAACGTCGTTACATGGAAATCCACCGACGGCGGCAAAAACTGGACGGGAATCCGTGGCGCCCCGGGTGGCGATGACTATCACCGCATCTGGATCAACCCCTTGAATCCAGATATCATGATTATCGCTGCCGATCAAGGGGCAATCATCACGGTAAATAACGGCGAAACCTGGAGCTCATGGTACAATCAGCCTACGGCACAATTCTATCATGTAAGTACTGATAACTCATTCCCTTACAACGTCTTAGGAGGCCAACAAGAAAGTGGTTCCGCAGGTGTGGCAAGCCGGGGTAACGACGGGCAAATAACCTTTCGGGAATTTCACCCGGTGGGTGTTGAAGAGTATGGGTATATAGCTGCTGATCCGCTAGATCCAAACATTATCTATGGGGGAAAAATTACCAAATATGATAAGCGGACCGGCCAGGTTCAGAACATTTCACCTGAAGCAATGCACAGTGGCAAATACCGGTTTATCCGAACCGCCCCGGTGCTGTTCTCTCCCATCGATCCGAAAACTCTTTACTTTGCCGGCAATGTGATCTTTAAGACGGTGGATGGCGGAAACTCATGGGAGGTAATCAGCCCTGACCTTTCCCGCGAAGCCTACGATGTGCCATCTAACATCGGCATTTATAAAACTGAAGCCATGAAGACCATGCTGCGCCGTGGCGTAGTATATACCGTCGCACCATCCTATAAGGATATCAACACCCTTTGGGCAGGAACCGACGACGGGCTGATCCAAGTCACCAATGACGGTGGAAAAAATTGGAAAAACGTAACACCACCAGCGATAACATCCTGGAGTAAAGTCTCTGTGATGGATGCCAGCCATTTTGATGTGAACACAGCCTATGCTGCTGTGAACAGTATTCGTCTGGATGATATGCGTCCACACATCTTCCGCACACGTGATGGTGGCAAGTCCTGGCAGGAAATTGTCAACGGACTTCCCAACTTCCCAATCAATGCAATAAAAGAAGATCCTCAAAGGCAGGGACTTTTATTCGCAGGCTCCGAACAGGGAGTTTCCGTATCCTTTGACGATGGCGATCATTGGCAGTCATTACGCCTAAACATGCCAGCTACCTCTGTACGCGATCTTGTAATCAAGGATGACGACCTCGTGATTGGAACACACGGCCGGTCGTTCTGGATTTTAGATGATATCACGCCACTTAGACAATTAACTGCATCTGCAGCACAGACAGATGTAATTTTATACAAACCCCAATCGGCCTATCGCATACGATGGAGTATGTACCGCGACACACCACTCCCACCCGATGAACCCTCCGGTCAAAATCCTCCAGACGGCGCAATCATCGATTATTATCTCAGAGGAAAAGCGAATGGAACTATTACCCTTGAAATTCTGAATGGAACAGAAGTCATGAGAAAGTTCTCCAGTGATGATAGACCTTATGCAATTCCGGAAGTGAATATTCCTTTATACTGGATTCGTCCTCAGCAGGTTCTTTCTGCCGAATCCGGTTCCCACCGGTTTACCTGGGACATGCGATATACTCCTTTGGAACTGCCTCCTGTCTATCCCATTTCTGCCGTGTACGGTCAGACGGCACCAGAGCCAACGGCACCCTGGATCATGCCAGATACATATACCCTCAGGATGACTGTCAATGGCATGAGCTATTCTCAACCTCTTGTCATTAAAATGGACCCGAGAGTGAAGACATCCGAATCTGACTTGAAATTGCAGCATGACCTTTCCATTAATTGCTATTCCAAACGACAGAAGTTGATGGCTTTCCTGAAGGAAGTCACCCGTCTGAGAGATCAAATCAAAGCTATCCAATCCAAAGCCTCCGGAAATCTTGCTGTTCAACTTGACAATACAGAAAAGCATCTCGAAAGCCTCCGTTCGACACAAGCGATTCAAAGTTTAGAGAGACTCAATAATGAATACGGTTTATTGTTTGGCCTTTTTCAAGAAAACGATATGCCTATCACAACACAAAGTCATGCGGCAACTATCGAAGTGGACAGTCAATTCTCAAAAGCGGACTTTGATTGGAATTCATGGAAAGAAAATGACTTGAACAGTTTAAATAAACAACTTAAAAAAGCAGGACTGAAAGAATTAAAATATTAGCATGGAATTAAACTTAAAAAACAAAGTCGCTCTGATCACGGGCGCCAGTAAGGGAATTGGAGAAGCCATCGCCATCGCTTTCGCAGCACATGGCGCCGAAGTCGTCATCAATTCGCGAAAGCAGGAAGAGCTGGATATCGTGGTGGAGAAGATTAAAGCCACAGGTGGAGAGTGTACAAGCATTGTTGGAAATACCAGCGACATGGCCGCTTGTAAAATCCTGATCGATAAAACCGTTCAAATTTATGGTGGTCTCGACATCCTGGTCAACAACGCAGCTTCCAATCCTGTCTTTGGCCCGATGGTTCAGACGGAAGAATGGGCCTATGACAAAATCATGGATGTCAACGTGAAGGCACCCTTTGAACTTTCCAAACTAGCTTATCCACATTTGAAACAACGTGGTTCTGGTTCGGTTATCAACATGAGCTCTATTGCCAGTGACACACCTGATCCCGGGTTAGGAATGTATTCCGTTTCCAAAGCGGCATTGAACATGCTTACCAAGGTGATGGCAAAAGAATGGGGTGCCGACAACATTCGGGTGAATGCCATCTGTCCTGGACTGATCAAAACAAAGTTTTCACAAGCTTTATGGCAGGATGAAACCATGCTCAAAAAATTCATGAGACTGGTTCCGATGGGGCGCATGGGGACTGTAGATGAAATTGCGGCGGTGGCCCTCTTCCTCGCATCGGATGTTTCTGGATATTGTACGGGAACACTTTTCTTTGCTGATGGAGGAACTACCATTTAAATGCACCGGTTATGGAAAAAATATTTGCAACCACACGACTTGCTGAACTATTGCCTCATGTAAAATCATTCGTTAAAAGTGAACTTCTTCCCCTGGAAGCAGGGCATCATTCGAGAAGTGCTGAGGAAACTTACAAATTATTGGATGAGAAGCGGGAAAAGGTTAAAGTAGCTGGCTTATGGGGACTGCATATTCCAAAAAATGAAGGAGGTCTGGGACTCACGCTATGTGAGTTTGGACAAATCAGTGAGGCGTTGGCACAAACTCCATTTTATGGTCACTATACATTCAATTGCCAGGCTCCGGATATCGGCAACATGGAATTGCTAAGCAAGTTTGGATCATCCGACCAAAAGGAAAAACTCCTTCATCCCTTACTGGAAGGAAAGATCAGAAGTTGTTTTGCGATGACTGAACCTGAATTCGCCGGATCCAATCCCACCCGACTTGCTACTACGGCAGTCCGCAAAGGTGATAAGTACGTTTTGAATGGACATAAATGGTTTACCTCCAGCTACGAGGGAGCTTCCTTTGCTATCGCCATGGTGGTAACAAATCCAGAGGCACCCAAACATAAGCGGGCCAGTATGGTCGTTGTTCCTACGAATACCCCTGGCTTTAAACATATCAGGAAAATTCCAATTTTTGGTGAGGCCGGCGGCGGGTGGGCCAGTCATTCGGAGGTGCGTTTTGAAAATTGCGAAGTGCCAACTTCTAATCTCATCGGCGAAGAAGGCTCCGGATTCAAACTGGCACAGGAGCGCCTGGGGCCTGGCAGAATTCATCACGGCATGCGTTGGATTGGCATTGCTGAAAAAGCCCTTGATCTGATGTGCAAACGGGCAATCTTTCGTGAGATTGAAGACGGTGTTGTTTTGGGTGAAAAGCAATTCATCCAGGGATTCATTGCAGAAAGTCGTGTGGAGATCGATGCGGCCAGGATGCTGGTGTTGCGCACGGCTGCCAATATTGATTCTGAAGGCGCTGCGGCAATGAGATATCAGATTTCAGGTATCAAATTTTACGCCGCCAACATGGTGTTGCGTGTGTTGGATCGGGCCATTCAAATGCATGGAGCATTGGGTTTGACAGATGGCACCATGCTAGCAACCATTTATCAGCATGAACGCGGGGCACGCATCTGGGACGGAGCCGATGAAGTACATAAACAAAATCTTGCCTTGAGCATCTTGAAAGAGTATGGGCTTGATCTGAAGAAGCGAGCCAAAGTTTAAAGTTCAAGGTTCAAGGTTTAAGTCTAAAGTTAAGAATTGAGAGTTATTAGTTTATGAATAGGAGAATATGATTGGTGTTGACCAGCCCGTTGGAATAAGAAACGGCGAGGAGATCGACTTAGCATCGTTGAATGCTTATCTCAAGAATTGTCAATCAACAATTGGCGATGTATTAGAACAAAAGCAATTCCCTGGTGGATATTCCAATCTGACCTACTCATTGCGAACAGAAAAATCAGATTACATTTTACGACGACCTCCCTTTGGGGCTGCGATCAAATCCGCCCATGACATGGGGCGGGAATTCAAAGTCTTATCACTTCTGCAGGATCATTATTCAAAGATTCCAAAGCCGATCCTCTATTGTGAAGACTCTTCAATCATAGGAGCATCTTTCTATATCATGGAGCGAATCAAAGGAGTAATTCTGAGACCCTCAACGGTAAAAGATATTGATCTTTCCCCTGATGAAATGAAATCTATTTCGAAGTCCGTGGTAGATAATCTCGTGGCATTGCATGCCATTGACATTCAAAAGACCAATTTAATTCAATTAGGTAAGCCCGAAGGATATATTCATCGACAAGTTGAAGGCTGGACCAAACGCTATGAGGTAGCCCAAACTGATAAAATCCAAGCGATGGAATCTTTGAGTCGCTGGCTCACACAACATCAACCTCCAGACAGCACGCCAGCATTTTTACACAATGATTATAAATATGATAACATTGTCTTAAATCAATCCAATTTATCCAAGATAACAGGCGTATTGGATTGGGAGATGTCGACGGTAGGTGATCCCTGGATGGATCTGGGTGCGTCCCTCGCCTATTGGGCAGAAAAAAATGATGACGATCTCGCGAAGGTGTTTAATATTTCCTGGCTGCCCGGCAACTTGACACGAAAGGAAGTTGTGGAACGCTATCAATTAAAAAGCGGTAGGGCCATCAGCAATCCCCTATTCTATTATGTGTTCGGATTGTATAAAAATGCTGTGATCGCCCAACAAATTTATGCAAGATGGAAACAAGGCCACTCCAATGATCCCCGATTCGGACAACTGATCCATGTCATACATAACCTGGCCCAAAGGGGCATTAAATCTGTTGAAAATAATTCTTTATAAATTACCAATGGCTAACGGCCAAAAGCAAACACCCAAGACCTAAAACCCTCTCCATGAAATACGCTCTCTCCCATCAACATCCAACTAAACGAGCCTTCATCACCGGTGCTGCCTCTGGACTTGGGAAAGCATATTGCATCGAGTTAGCGCAGGATGGTTGGACGTTAGGAATTGCCGATATCAATACCGGCTCGCTTGCAACAGCTGCGAAGGAATTTGAATCGTTAGGAGCAAAAACAATTTCCTTTCATCTCGATGTATCGGATCGTGACCAGTATAAGAAGGTGGCAGAGGAGTTTTTAAAAAACACAGGCGGTATTGATCTTTTATTTAACAATGCAGGCGTAGGTGATGGGGGCTTGTTTGAAGAATACTCACTGGAGAATTGGGAGTGGATGACCCGGGTCAATCAACTAAGTGTAGTCTATGGATGCCATCTCTTCATTCCAACTTTCAAAAAACAAAAGTCCGGGCACATATTGAATACAGCCAGCTTTGCCGCCATCACTTGCTCACCAACCATGGGCGCCTACAACATGACAAAAGCAGCCGTCGTAGCAATTAGCGAGACACTCTATTGCGAACTGTTGGACTTTAATATAAAAGTCTCTTGCATACAACCGGCCTATTTCAAGACAAACATTGCGCAAAGTGCCCGGGGTGGCGAGTTGGTGAAGAAAACGACCCAGTTTTTTCTGGATCACTCCCGGCTGGAAGCCAAGGACGTCGCGCAAGAGATTTTACATCGTGCAGGGAAAGGAGAACTATATATTATTCTTCCTAAAGCCGCTCGTAAGCTATGGAAATATAAGCGTCTGGCTCCTACCTGGTTCAGGACCATGGTAAAAGAAAAATACATGGCCGCAGCAAGAAAAGTCCGCTGATTCCTATGAGTCCGATTCCTACTGATCGCAAAATATTCAAATTAGTCATCCGGGTGGTGGATTCGGACATTGATGAACTTAACCATGTCAATAACGTCGTGTATCTTCGATGGGTACAGGACGTGTCCAATGCCCATTGGAATCATGCCGCATCATATGAGCTGAAAAGTGTTTGTAAATGGGTGGTGCTCAGGCATGAAATTGACTATCATTCACCCGCTTTGCCTGGAGATGGAATCGATTTACTAACATGGATTGAAAGACCTGAAGGGCCAAGGCAAAATCGCAGGGTCTCTATTCGCAGATCCAACGATGAAAGAGTCCTCGCATCTGCATGCACTTCGTGGTGCCTCTTAGATCCTAAGACCGGACGGCCGAAGCGTGTTTCTACAGAAATATGCTCTGCGCTGGGATTAAAAAATTGAGGTAAGGCCACCTTCAATCCATCTTCGATGCCTCTTGGAATCCATGAGATAGAAGCATAAGAAGCAATGGCCAAGTTGAAAAACCAAAAAGGCTACGATAGCAAAAAATATTATCATGACACTTATCGTTTAAATTGAATGCTAATTTAGAATATACAAAGTGAATATCCTAATTATCAATTAATTACATGCTTTGAATTAAAGTAAACTATTGATAATGAATATTGTACAGGAGGTTTTGAGGGAGCATTCCAAAGCCATGTGTGACCGGGTTGTAAGCTACGTGGGCAAGAGTCCAGGACGGTTTGATGAGCTCGTCAATGCTTTTCTTAAAGGGCCGTACCGGGTGACCCAACGGGCCGCCTGGCCTTTAAGCTATTGTGTAGAGCATCATCCGGAATTGATAAAGCCTTATCTTCGAAAGATTATCAATAACCTTAAAAACCACGGTATCCACGATTCCGTAAAGCGTAATACCATTCGCATGCTTCAATTCATTCGGATCCTGGCCGCGTTACAAGGTGCTGCGGCAACCAACTGCTTTGAGTATTTAAATAATCCGAAGGAACCGGTCGCCGTCAGGGTATTTTCCATGTCGGTATTAGCTGCGATTGCAGGGGAGCAACCTAAACTTAGAAAAGAACTCAGGATTATTATTGAAGATCAAATGCCTTATGGAAGTCCGGGATTCATCAGCAGGGCACGAGCCATACTCAAAGAACTAAAGGGTTAACTTGCCACCGATTTAAGTGCATGGAGAACCTTCCCCAAGAACATATCTGCAAGAGTTGCGGCAACCAATTCACGGGGTTTTACTGTAACCTTTGCGGTGAAAAGGTCATTGTTCCACAGGACCGTTCATTCCGGGCCTTCCTAGGCAGCATCCTCATAGCCCTCACCCTGGCCGATAGCAAGTTTTTAAGAACACTGTGGCTGATGGTGAAGAACCCCGGATTTATCTCCAAACAATTTGCTGAAGGCCGTAGGGTAAAATATCTGAAACCCCTCTCCGTTTTCTTTGTCTTAAACCTGATTTACTTCCTGGTGCCGAGCATCCAGCTATTCAATGCTTCCTTGCGCACTCAACTTAATTCCTTCCATGGTAAGTTGGCAGTTCAGCCAGTGGCGAACAAAATGACCGAGCTTGGATTCAGTGATGTAAATTCATTCTCGTTGATTTATGACCAGAAAACTACCGGCCTGGCAAAGATGCTCGTTATCCTATTCGCGATATTGGCCTCACTCCCTCTCAATCTCCTGTACCGCTCCCGCAACCGGTATTTTACAGACCATGTCGGACTTTCGGTTGAATTGGTGTGTTTCAATCTGTTTCTCAACGCGCTGTTCCTCTCCCTCATCGTACGACTTTCAGGGCTGGGAGCCCATCTGGATGAATTGATCCTTACTGGAATTTTCGTTTCTACCAACCTCTATTTCCTTATTCGCTCCGGGCGGATCTTCTATGAGGAAAAGGGATTCAAACTCATAGCCAAATCTCTGTTCATGATCCTCGTGCTAAAGGTTACCCTTGAAGTCTATCGTACAATCCTCTTCTATGTGACGATTGGGACATTGTAAAAAAAAGTCTGCGAAATTTAACGGCTAACTATCTGCTTAATCCATAGTGCAATAGCCAAAGGCCAATGCCCAACTAATAAATCTCCATATTTGAAATAACCGGACAGGCTTTTGAATCCAGG
>JAYWDP010000279.1:0-5344 GCA_043779775.1 Cyclobacteriaceae bacterium | reverse complement strand
TGCTTTGGCCGGCTCCCTGTTGCTGGCTTGGTCTCTTACCCTTCCAGCACAGCAACTAATTGATAAAAAGGGCAGCAGCGAAACTCAGTCTCTTTATCAAAACCTCAGGATCCTGGCCTCGAAGGGATTTCTCTTCGGGCACCAGGATGACGATGCCTATGGAGTAGGATGGCGGGCCCAATCAGGTCGCTCTGACGTGAAAGATGTTACGGGTTCGTTTCCGGCTGTTCATGGTTGGGATATTGGCAAAATCGAGTTAAACAAAATTGCCAACCTCGATAGCGTAAACTTCGAAAACATACATCAATGGATAGAAATGGTATATACAAGAGGTGGGATTAACACTATTTCATGGCATATTGATAATCCCGTATCCAAAAAAAGTGCCTGGGATAAAACCCCTGCAGTAAAAGATATTTTGCCGGGTGGCGCTGAACATGCTTACTTCCTCAACCAATTGGACCTCGCTGCCGATTTTTTGAACACATGTACTAGCGGCTCGACAAAAATTCCCATCATCTTCCGGCCATGGCATGAGCATAATGGGGATTGGTTTTGGTGGGGCAAAGGAAATTGTACCGAAGAAGAATATATCCAATTGTGGAAATTTACGGTTGACTATTTACGGAACACCAAAGGCCTTCATCACCTCATCTATGCTTTTTCACCCGATCGAAGTCGCATGGATTTGGGTCATGCAAAGGAATCTTATTTGTATGCTTACCCGGGTGACGAATATGTGGATATCATCGGGCTGGATAATTATATGGATGTTAGAGTGAGCAAGAATGATGAAGAGCAAGCGATGAAGACCAAGAATCTGATAAAGGTATTGAAGTTGATTACGCTCATAGCAAAAGAGAAAAACAAAGTAGCGGCCCTTACGGAAACTGGTCAGGAGGGTGTGATCAATCCCACCTGGTATTCGGAGGTTCTCCTGAATCCGATAAAATCCGATGGCAACATTCACATTGCCTATGCACTCATGTGGCGCAACGCCAATAAAAAACATCACTATGCTCCCTATCCCGGGCACGCGGCATCCGAAGATTTTAAGAAATTCTATAATGACCCTTACACTTTATTTGAATCCGATCTTCAGAATGTTTACAAAACTACTAAAGCAATAAGCAAATGAAGTTAAGCACACTCGACATATCCATTGTTGGTGTTTACCTCCTGGTGGTCATTGTCGTGGGCTTCGTCATGAAAAAGCGGGCCTCTAAAAGTATCAAATCATATTTCCTCGGTGGAAATATATTGCCCTGGTATATGTTATGACTTTCCAATGCCTCGGGGATGTTCGATATATCCGGCACGATGTGGATGGGAGCGGAATGGATACGGACCCGTTTTGGAAATGGAATCGGTGCTACGATGTCACATATAGTCGTGGTGGCTTTCGCACTGCTCAGTGCTCTGGGATTTCTGAGTTATGGCTTTATTAGTGTCGGAAATTTATAGAAGCCTTTATCCCCTGGCAGTCTGCGGAGCCCTACTTGTCTGGCTTCTTGTCCAGGAAAATGCGGCAACGTTTTATGGCATCATCATGGTAGCCATCGTTACCCTTTATGTTATTCTGGGTGGAATGATATCCATCGTATGGACGGATGTATTTCAGTTTGTTATAATGTATAGTCACTTTCTATAATGCTTCAAATGAGGAAGTACCTTTTCCTCTGCCGGCTTAAGCTTCATAATATCTGTGGGAGTATGGCACAGCACAGCACTTTGGTTAAAGACAACAATAGGATATTTTACTAGATGGCCTGCATGCAACAGCACTTCAAGCCACCCATCCATTGTGTAATTGTTATCATCTACCATCTTTTTATAATCCGGGTGGGTTCGGTCAAGGAGTTCATCAGGATGAACGCCAAGCATGTTCAAAATCTCTCTCCAGTAGGTTGGTGACATTTTTTCATGTACGACATCCACTTCATTGATGTGGTTGCAAATGTCCATGGCTATTGCTTTGGTCTGCTTACCAACATTGGAGTGAGGGTCGTAGATCAGAAAAAGCTCATTTCTATGAAATTGCATGGCTTCTTTGTTTTGGTGGGTAGGTGAATATACATTAAAAAAAATCATAATCAATTGATGTGCAATAATTGCAGCGCCTCTCAGTGTAGAAATTCTCTTATTAGCCTGATAAGCCCCTGAGGATAGACACCAAACCATATGAGTAGTATAGATAGTATGAACACCGTAGCCAGATTTCCCCAATACAAGCGGGGATGCAAGGCTGGTTCTTCGGTCCCCGTTGGCCGATCAAACATGACAGCAATAATTTTGATGTAATAGTACAAACCGATTACGCTGTTTAGCGCCAGCATCACCACCAGCAACCATCTCTCCATGTTTACACCTGCTGCGATAAGATAAAACTTGCCAATGAAACCCACTGTAAGCGGAATCCCCGCCAACGAAAGCAACATGGCTGTAAAAGCAGCCGCTATTAAGGGCCGTCTCCAGAACAAGCCTTTGTAATCATCCATCCTCTCGGCATCACGATCTTCATCTGATAAAATGGCGATGATGCTGAAGGCACCAAGGCTGGTTACGAAATAAGCCACGAGATAAAAACTAATGGCCTCCACACCAAGCGTCCCGCCCGCCAGGAAGGCAACAAGCAAGTATCCGAGGTGCGCAATCGAGGAATACGCCAATACTCGTTTTACGTTATTTTGCCTGAGTGCCAGAAAATTTCCTGTAAACATGGATGCAATGGAGATCAGCGTAAAGGTCATGACCAATGCCGGGTATTTATACCCATTAATCTGGGTAAAGAATCTGACCAGTAATACCACCATTCCTCCTTTTGATATTGTAGCAATAAATGCTGTTACGGGTGCGGGAGCTCCTTCGTAAACATCGGGCGTCCACATATGAAAGGGCACTACGCCCAATTTGAATCCGATCCCAACGATAATCATACCAAAACCAGCCAGGATCAATAACGGCAACTCGCTGGCAGAAGACATGTAGGTGGCAATGCCCATAAAATCCATAGAGCCCGTCATTGTATAAACTAATGCCATCCCAAATAACATAAAGGCTGACGAGAAGGCTGCCATGATAAGATACTTGATTCCAGCTTCGTCAGATCGCGGGCGTTTTCGCAAGTAAGCAATCATACCATACAAGGCCACACTTAGAATTTCAAGGCCCAGAAATAAGGAAACAAAATGCTTGCTGATCACCAGCATAGCCGAGCCAAGTGTTGCCAGGATGAGCAAAATGTAATATTCCTCTTTTCGTTCTTCGCGTTGCTCAAAGTAGGCATACGAGATCATTACAATAGCCAGCGTACTCAGGACGATCAGCCCGGTGATGAGGGTTCCAAAACCATCGACAATAAAGAGAGGCTCAATTGCAAATGACTTATTGGTAGCATAGGTCATTAAATAGTAAAACACACCAAGTAGGCTTAGCGCAGTAACTGTATAAATCAATTTGTGATTTCGTCTAAAAGCAATTGACGTAATCGCGATTAACGAGGCGGTTATCAGGAGCATCCCCGGCAAAAGGTTGAGTACTGTTTCTATGTCAATCTTTTTCAAGAGTACCTCCTTTCGGACCTTGAATCTTGTCCCCGGTAATATCCTGGTGACCGGCGCTGCGCTGTGCGAACTGAGTGGAAACAAATTTCTTTACGATATTGAATACGGGTTGGGGGAACAATCCCAACATAATAATTACCACCACCATGGGCATTAAAATAAATTTTTCCCGGTAGGAAAGATCATCGATAGTCTTGTCATTAACTTCCTTTCCAAAAAATACCTTTTGTATGATCCTCAATGAATAGGCAGTCGCGGCTACAAGTCCTACCGTTGCAAAAACAGTTAGTGACTGGTTAGCCTGCCAGCTGCCGAGGAGGATGAGGAATTCCGCAACAAAATTGCCCAATCCCGGCAAACCAAGTGAGGACAGGGCGAACACAAGCGCTACGGTGCCCATGAAAGGGGCTTTTTTCCAGAAGCCACCCATACTAGTTATCTCGCGGGTATGAATCCGTTCATATATCGCGCCGGCCAAAACAAACAGTGCCCCCGTACTGATGCCATGAGTAATCATTTGCATCACTACACCCTGCATGGCAAATTCATTGAAAGCGAATACGCCCAGGATCACAAAGCCCATATGGCTCACGCTGGTGTAGGCTATGAGCCGCTTCAAATCAGTTTGAGCAAATGCCAACAAGGCTCCGTACAATATTCCTATAACGCCCAGGAGCATAGCCCATGGTGCAAATTCGGTCGCAGCAGAAGGAAAAAGTGGGACCACAAAACGAATCAAACCGTAGGCACCCGTTTTGAGAAGAAGTCCTGCAAGAATCAGGCTGCCCGCCGTAGGCGCTTGTGAATGTGCATCGGGCAACCATGAGTGAAAAGGAACCACCGGTAACTTCACGACAAAGGCAGCCAGAAATCCCAGCATGAGCCACCGCGCAACTTCTTGAGACAAGTTTGTTCCTAGCAATTGGAAATAATCGAAGGTGTAAATACCGGTTTGGCCACCATGAATAAAATACAAGCCCAGAATAGCCAGTAGCATGAGCAAACCACTTGCTTGGGTAAAAATAAAGAACTTGTACGATGCATAACTGCGATTTTCGTGTCCCCAGATACCAATGAGAAAATACATGGGTATGAGCATTACTTCCCAGAAGAAATAAAACAGAAACAAGTCCATAGTAAGAAAGACTCCTGTAATACCTGCTAACACCCACAATAAGTTAAAATGGAAAAAGCCAACACGATATTGAATTTCATTCCATGAAATAAGAACAGAAAGTATTCCCAGAAAGAATGTCAATACAAGCATGAGTAAACTCAATCCATCCAGGGCCATAGAAAAGTTTATACCAAAGTCGGGGATCCAGGGTGCACTAAATTGAATGATCCATGCGGAGCCAGTTGAATTGCCCTGACTCCACAAAATCAAAATAAGAATGAAGTTGACCACCAGCGCTCCAAGTGAAATCCACCTGGAATATGTAGGGTTCCACGCAGCGGCCAACCATGCGGCCGCGCCGGCAGACATTAGAATCATGATGAATATTAGCAAAATCATTTTCGAAAAATTTTTCTGAACACTTATCTGATCATTAATCCCAAGGTTAAAATAAGAATTCCTCCAATTACAATACCCATTATGTACCACCGAAGAATTCCGCTTTGAGTGAAGGCGAATAGTCGATGAAATTCGTCGGTCGTAGAAACGATGCCCATATACATCTTATCGACAACGTCTTTTTTGTTCACATTGGCAAGAAATACAAATGGCTTGACCAGAATTGCATCATAAAGGGCGTCAAATCCCCAGCCGTTAAACCAAA
>JAYWDP010000278.1:0-14314 GCA_043779775.1 Cyclobacteriaceae bacterium | reverse complement strand
CCGGAGAGCTTAAGGAGAAACAATTCGGGCAGGTATGGTTTCCACAAGCCACTTTGCCTGAGTTTGAATTGAATTGGAAACCCAAGCAGGACAAATTTAATCTGAAAAATCTCAAAGATCCGTTCAAACTTTACGCCAATACGGCCCAGTTAGATGGCGCACTGGTCGTATCCAAAACCGGTGTGAGCGGAACCGGTAAATTGATCACACGTGGATCGGAAGCAAAATCCGATGAGCTGAGTTTCTCAGCAAAAGATTTCTCTGCGCGACATGCCAGTTTTCAGGTGAAAACAACTAACCCCGACAAGCCTGCTTTGGCTGGGGAAGATATTCGGTTAAAGTTTAACCTCGCGCAGAATTTTGCGGAGATCAGTCCGGAAGTGGAAGGCGTGGCGGCCATCGATTTTCCTTACGCTCAGTTCAAGACGTCGATCTCGAAAGCCCGGTGGGACCTGAATACCCAGAAGATCACCATGACGAAGGATGCGAACATCCCCATAGAGAATTCCTACTTCTACACCACCCGCAAGGAACTTGATTCCCTTTCATTTAATGCGGCGCAGGCAGAATATGATATTAAAACACAACAATTAAAGGTGAGCGGCATTCCTTACATCGTGGTGGCAGATGCAAAAATTACACCTGAGAACAACGAAGTCCTTATTCTTGAGAACGCCAAGATCGGTCAGTTGAAAAACACGACCATCGTTATCGATACACTGAATGGGTATCACCGCCTCACACAAGGCGTAGTAGATATCATTTCCCGGAAGGAGTTTAAGGGATATGCGACGTATCAATACGTGAATGCGAGCTCTGATACTTTTGCAATCAAGATGACCAATTTCCGCCTGGAGCCGATTGCGGAAGAAGTGGGAAAGACCAAACATCATAAAACAGGCTTCCAATTGCATACGGTAGCCAATGGCGCTGTCGACGACAAAGCAAAACTCCTCCTGGCGCCTCGCATTTTTTATAAGGGCGACATGGTGATGTATGCCTCGAAGCCCGCATTGCAATTGCGCGGTTATGCCAAGCTCGATTTGAAAAAAATCAAGAACTACAACACGTGGCTGAAATACGAACAGAGCGGAGATGAGAAAGATGTATACCTGAATTTTGATGAAGCAGTGACCGAGGACGGAAGAAAGGCAGAGGCTGGTTTGCACTTTGCCTCTGACAACAGCATGTACATCACGTTTGTTTATGATAAAAAATCGCCTGAAGATGAAGACTTCTTCCTGCCTAGCGGGTCACTTTTCTTCGATAAGGAGACCGGTGAATTTAAAATTGAAGACCGGCAGAAGGCGGCGGGAGAAAAACTGACAGGCCGCGTATTTGATTACAACGAAGAAAAGCAGGAAGTGCACTTTGAGGGCCCCGTCAATTTTTTCAAGGGATTTAAAGATTTTTCCCTAACGGCCTCCGCCCTCGGTTCCGGAAACCTGGAAACGAATGAGATCAAGCTGAATTCATTTATCATGGCCGACATGAATGTTCCGGTCCAGGCCTACCAGATCATGGCGGCTGACTTGCAGGCCGTGGTAAAAAATGAAAGCGTGCCAGAAGGCCTGGGTGATCAGACTGAATTGCTGTACAAGATCGCTGACATCCTGGGGGAAAAGGCAGTGAAAGATTACGAGCAGCGTTCGCAACAGGGATATGTTTCTTTGAGCACGCTGCCAGCCTTGTCCAAGCCCCTCGTATTTGCGACCACGAATTTAAAGTGGTCGAAAAAGTTCAAGGCATTCTACAGCGAGGGAACCCTTGGGATGAGTCACATTCTAAAAACCGATATCAACGGGGCGTTTGAAGGATTCATGGAGGTCCGAAAAAATGAAGATGGCAGCCCCGTCTTTCATGTGTTCTTCAAGGCCTCGCCGGAGTCATGGTATTATTTTGGTTACGAAGACAACCGGCTAATGATCCAGTCATCGAATGTCGCCTTCAATACAGTGATCAACAAAAAGACCAATGCGGCGAAAGCGAAAGTAGGAGAGCTGGTATTCATTCCCGGCAGTGATGAAGAGACTTTGGCTTTCATCAATCGTTTCAGACTTAATTACCTCGGCCTCGAAGCACCTTATGACTTGCTGGCGGGTACTTCGGCCAAACAAAAGGAGAAGAAGAAGGATGAGAAGAAGAATGATGGATTTTGATGTTGAAGAGTAGGCGATTAGAGCAGGTTTTTGTATCTTGAATACTATGCCGCAAGTTCCGATTGCACAGCGAGGTAAACCGAAATTTCCAAAGCGCAAGAAGTGAAGGACAACATCATACGCATTCGATACCTTGATGATAAAACCTTGAATTTTGTAAGCAATTTTTATAGCATCCCAAAAGAAAAATTCCAGTGCTTCATATTGAAACAGTCAGGCCTGCAACTTTGGGGCTGATACGCGATCTCAATTCTTTTCCCGCTCTTTCTGGTTTTTCCCTGGTGGGCGGTACATCGCTCGCCTTGCGTTTTGGATACCGCTCCCTCAACTTTTCCCCCACGCTCCACCTCCCGGCGTTTTAATGACCAATCGTTCCCCGGATTGTACACGGGCACTATCCATTCCCCTTAACTTTTCTTTTTTACCATTTGATCGAATCAGAAATTGTTCTCCTGTTTTTCCCGGCCCTCCTCCCTGCATACCATAGGGCTTTTCCTTCCGGTGTTGAGTGAGAAGATTGATCTCCAGATTTTCTTTAAAGAATATTTCGCGCTCAATGCCATCGCCACCCTTCCACTGGCCCTTTCCACCGGAACCTTTTCGAATTTCAAAACGCTCGAGCCGAACGGGATAACGGAACTCCAGCATTTCAGGATCGGTGATGCGTGTGTTGGTCATGTGCTGATGGACGGCATGCGTCCCGGGAAATCCGTGCACTGCGCCCGTTCCACCACAAATCGTTTCGTAATAGCCAAATTTCTCGTTCCCAAATAAAATATTGTTCATCGTCCCCTGGCTGCAGGCCGCCAGACCAAAAGCTTTTAAAAGGGTATCGGTCAGCCGTTGACTGACCTCCGTATTGCCACCGACTACCGCCGGTAGTTTTTCTTTATCAAAATCGGGATTGAGAAGTCCTGTGGGTAAAATCAAGTCCACAGGCTCCATGAGACCTTCATTCATGGGCAGAGGCTGATCAACCCACAAGCGGAGCACGTAAAGAACAACACTTTGCACAATGGCTTTCGTGGCGTTCAGGTTTCCGGGATGAGTCGCTGCAGAGCCTGTGAAGTCAATTTTCAAGTGCGCGCCTTTCCTGGTAATTTTTACCTGAAGGACCGATCCATCGTCAAGGTGCTCAGTAGCCTTAAATGAATTTTGCTGCAACGATTTAATTTTTTCAGTCAAAAGCAACGCAGCATACTTTCGTAAAGCATGCATGTGGTTAACTACGTCCTTTTCTCCGTGTAAACGGCATAGTTCCTGTAAGCCTTGTGCCCCCAAGTTGACTGCAGCAAGTGCCCCGTTAAGATCAGCCAGATTTTCTTCCAGTGCCCGAGTCGGGTAAGGCGGCGCGGAAAGAATTTTACTCATAGAGTCCCATTGCGGAATACCTTCCATCACCAGATACATGGGGCGGATGATTACACCTTCTTCTTGCAGCGTGGTGGCGTCAGCAGGCATGGAGCCGGGTTTTTTGCCACCGATCTCGGCATGATGGGCACGGTTGGCGACATAACCGATCAACTTCTTTTTATAATAAACGGGCTTGATCAAAGTGACATCAGGAAGATGCGAGCCGCCAAAGGCCGGATGGTTGGTGACAATGACATCGCCTTCTCTCATCGCAATTGCCTTGCTTACTTCCCTCACACAAACTCCCATGCTGCCAAGATGTACAGGGATATGGGGCGCATTCACTACGAGATAACCTTCCATGTCGAGGACAGCACAGGAGAAATCCAGCCGCTCTTTTACATTCACAGAGAAAGAAGTTCGCTGCAGCAAGGCGCCCATGTCCTGTGCCAACGCCGTGAATCGATTGGTGAAAAGTTCCAACCTCGCTTCCGGCGAATGGGTAGTCTGATTTTGGGAAATTTTCTTTTGAACAAGATGTGCGTTGTTCACCTTATCCAAAGACCACGTCCAATGATTTTCTACAAAAGTCGTCGAGTTGCCGCTGATGATGAGGGCAGGGCCTTCCACCACAGCCCCCGGCTTCAATGCTTCCCAGCGGTAGACGCGGCCTTTGAGCCTTTTCCCTCCTGAAATAATCCATTGTTTTTTTTCTGCCTTTGGATAAGAGGGCTTTATTTTCTTTTCTGGAATTTGTTCCGGTGACGGCTCCACGGACGCGATGACTTTCATTGACTCAACCTCAACCTCGCGGTCAATCCAATGACCGAAAATGGAGATGTATTTTTCCCGGAAGGATTTCAAAACATCATCACCCATCCGGTAATCAATTTCAAGGGAACTGTCCTGCCCGGCAAAGCGGAGGAAGAGAAGGCTTTTTTTCCAAATGATTTGAATTTCCGGATGGCCCTCGGTAATAAGTCTTGACTGAGCCGAAAGAAAAAGCTGTTGAAGAACCTTCTCAAATTCAGATGAAAATTGCTTCCATTTTTTCAGAACCAGTTTCTCAGCAAATTTTTCAATGGAAGCATGACCAATGCCATACGCGCTGAGCAATCCGGCATCATACGGTGCGAGAACATCTTTCATTCCCAGCATGGAGGCCAGTGCACAGGCATGCTGCCCTCCGGCGCCACCAAAACTCAGCAGCGTAAACTCGTGAGGATCGTGACCTTGTTGAATGGAAATTTTTTTGATGGCGTCCGCCATTTTCTCGTTGGCAATCTGAATCAGGGACTCCAGCACGATAGCAGATTTAGTACTCCGTCCCGTGAGTTTTATTATTTTCTTTAATAAAAGGTCGAGAGCTATCTGTGATTTTTCCTTCATGATAGGAATAGCAAAATTTTCTGGATCCAGCCGGCCCAGCAATACATTTACATCGGTGATGGTCAGCGGCCCATTGGCACCATAGCAGGCAGGGCCTGGTGAGGCGCCAGCACTATGAGGCCCTACGGTAAGGCGATGTCCGTCAAAATCACAGATAGATCCTCCGCCGGAAGCAATGGTCTCAATGGCAAGGGATGGTGACAGGATTTTAAAATTGCCCACATGGGATTCAAATCGGTAATCAAACCGTCCATTGTACAACGACACATCCGTACTGGTGCCGCCCATGTCGAAGGCAATAATTTTTTTTATTCCTGACCGGGCTGCCTGGGTGGCCGCACCCACAACACCGCCTGCCGGGCCGCTCAACAAACTATCTTTGGGATAAAAAGAATCCGATCTCACCAAACTACCGGCGCTGGTCATGACGCTCAGGTTTGCTCCCGTGAGACCTTTTTGAATTCCTGCCACATAAGAATGAATAATGGGATCGAGGTAGGCATTGGCGACCGTTGTCTCGGCCCGGGAAAGAATTTTTATTTGTGATGAAAGTTCATGGGAGACCGACACATATTGAATTCCTGCGGACTGTAAAGCTCGCTTTAAAGCAATTTCATGTGTCGGATTTTTATAGCTGTTCAGTAAGGCGACGGCTACAGACGTTACTTTCTTTTTTTTTAATGTAGAGATGATTGTACCGAACTGCGACGTTTTTATTTCATGGAGAATGCCGCCATCCGTTTCAATTCTTTCATTTACTTCCAGCACAAAGTCATACAGCGGTTTGTGTTTGATGATATGAAGTGCAAATAAGTCGGGCCGTTGCTGGTTGCCGATAAGCAGAAGGTCTTTGAATCCTTTCGTTACGAGAAAAGCAGTTTTGGCTCCTTTCCTTTCCAGAATAGCATTGGTGCCCCGTGTGGAGCCGAGCTTCATATTAATAGGAGGAAATTTTTCTCCCCAGGGAGTGGATGTCAGCAGCCGTGCGGCTAATACAGGCACTTCTTCATAAGAGGTAATTTCGAATGCAAGATTGCTAAGTCGCTTTTTTACCGGATGTTGGAGGTAGATGATATTTTTCGCCAAGTCTATCCTTTCAATCTTCGCGGAGAAAGTCATTCCAACTACGTGAAAATCAAAACCCTTAAAAATATCCTTTGCAACAGGCCAGATCATCTCTACTTGTAGGGCATGATCGGTTACTGCCTTTACGATCTTGCCGCGCAGCACACTGCTGCTGAGAATTTTTAAGCGATGCAATTCACCTTCGGGTGGGAGGGCCATGCAGTCCGTAAACGTCCCTCCCGTGTCAATCCAGATTTGCCAGGATGGATTGGATTTGTAGGTCACACAAAAACATTTAATGATTTGATGATTTAACGATTTATGGCTGAGGCATGGAGAGTACTAAAGTTTTCTTTGACATCATGATGCCGATCGCGTGACTGAATTGAAGGGTTCCATCAGGCCCGCTTTTGAAGACGGGTTTTGTATAGAGTAGAGAATCTGTTCCGACTTTTTGAAGATTGTCGGCTACCTGACCCGCATCGCCACCGGAGACGTAGGCATCCACCAGTTGTTTTTCGATTTCACGGAGTTCCGGAGCAGAGGGAATGAGGGAATAAATCCTCACATGGTAGACGACCTCAAGGGAATCGATTCTTGATTTATTTTTTAAACTCGTATCTGCATTCTCCATATCTCGCAATACCGACTTTCCATAGGCCAGGGCGGCCGTTTGTAAGTCGGCATCAGAGACACGTTTAATATTCTGGGTAGCCATACCTTCATGTAACTTCTGACGCTGCTCATCGGTAAGCTTGCCACCGCAACTGGCACAAATCAGAAGTACCACCAGGAGTCTTTGCATAAGATAAAAGTAATTGACCTTTCAAATTTACGCTCAAATCTCAAGACTCAATACTCTATACTAATTTTCTAACTTTGCACGCGTTTTACATGATATGATCGAAAAACTGGAAGAAATCAACCTCCGCTTTGAAGAAGTAGGGCAACTGTTGGGTCAGCAGGATGTAGTCACGGACATGAAGAAGTTTACGGAGCTGAGCAAAGAATATCGCGACCTCGAAAAAGTAGTAATCAAATACAAGAACCTTCTGAAAGTACAGGGAGACCTGGATCATGCCAGGGAGGTGCTGGAGACTGTAAAAGATGAGGAGCTTCGGGTGCTGGCAAAGATGGAGTTGGATGAATTAACACCCAAACGCGAGACCATCGAAGCGGAGATCAAAGAACTCCTCATGCCCAAAGATCCCAACGATAACCGGAATTGTATTCTTGAAATTCGTGCTGGTACAGGAGGAGATGAGGCAGCTATTTTTGCGGGAGACCTTTGGCGCATGTACCAACGATTTTGTGATCGCCGCGGTTTTAAGATGTCGGTGATGGACGTAACCGAAGGGGCTGCCGGTGGCTATAAAGAGGTGATCAGTGAGGTAGAGGGTGATGGTGCCTTTGGAATTTTTAAATATGAATCAGGTGTACACCGGGTGCAACGGGTTCCTGAGACTGAACAGCAGGGACGCGTTCATACGTCAGCCGCCTCCGTCGTGGTGCTGCCCGAAGCAGAAGAAGTGGATGTAACCATCAATCCAGCTGACCTGGAATACCAGACGGCACGCAGTAGTGGTGCGGGTGGACAGAACGTAAACAAGGTGGAAACAAAAGTCCAGCTCACCCACAAGCCAACGGGCATTGTGATTACTTGTCAGGTAGAGCGTTCACAACATGCCAACCGGGAACGGGCATTACATATGCTTCGTGCAAAACTGTATGAAATGGAGGTTGAAAAGCAAAATGCTGAAATCGGTGCCTCCCGGAGATCACAGGTACGCAGTGGCGATCGTTCAGAGAAAATCAGGACCTACAATTATCCGCAGAGCCGCGTGACAGATCACCGCATCGGATTTACGCAACACAATTTACCGGCGATCATGAACGGTGATATTGATGCGTTTATTGAACAACTCAAGATGGCAGAGACGGCCGAGCGAATGACCGAAGCCAGATAACCAATTATTCAATTAATTAATTTGAAAATGGAACGGTACCCAGTTTTGGGAAAGAGTCGCATGATTTGGCTGATTTGAAATTCAGTGAGCAGATGTTTATAAGATTACAACTAATACCTACCATTTTTCAAATTGATTAATTCTTTTTCTCTTCCTCATCAGCTTTTTTCTCTTCTTCATCCAGAATTTTCTGAATTAGCGCCTGCTGCCGTTCGTCAATGGTTTGGTCTGTCTTGGCTTGTTTTTTCATGAACCTGAACATGGCGTTCTTCTTGATTTCGTACGCCATAAAGACGGTGTACTTATTCTCCTTCTGATTATAATATTTCTCTTCTCCGATTTTCCGCAGGTCGGCCAGATCGGTGTTCATCACCTGACGTGCCAGACTTTGGAACTTTTCAGCCACATCAGCGCCGCGTTCATTTTCAGTTTGTCCCTGATAATTGTCGGCAACTTGTTTCATGGTTGTATTGACTTGTCCCGCCAGGAATGTTTTGGCTTCTATATCTGCCTTGCCTCGCGCAACATTATCCGAGCTGCTTTCACCTTTGCCGGAAGCGCGGAAAAAACGGTTGTTTGATTTATAGCCCGATCCCTGAAAGGGCTCCTTTACTTTCTGTCCGAAAGGGCTGGAACCACAGGAAGCAAGTACCAAAATGAGAGAAAGACCCAGGATGTTCGTTTTCATAGTTGAATGATTGATAGTCCCCTTAAAATTACTAAAAACTGTGCCAAAATTATGTTGCGACTACCTGCCATCGGAAGGCCCACTTCCATTTAAGGTTGTACTTAAGAATACCTGCTTTGGAGAGAATATCCTCCAATTCTTCCCGGGAGAAGGCTCTGAGTACGGACAATGGTGCATCGTATTGTACCATACTGGATTTAGAAAAATATTTGGTGACCAGACGAATGGAATGAAAAGCAACCCAATGACGATGCAAGTCATTGATCACCCATCCAATCAGTGCTTGTGTTTTGAGTTTGGAAAAAAATGCAATCAATACTTCGCTTTGAAAGTGATGGTAAAATAAAGTTCCAAGAATGATATCGAATTGCCGTTGTTGAAAGTCGGGTGAAAAAATATCAAGAGACTCAAAATAGATTTCGGGGTAAGCTTTGGAATGTTTTCTGGCAAACGCAATGATATAAGGGTTGGCATCGATGCCCGTGAGTTTCATCGGGATACTGTTTTTCCTTCCCCAGTCTGCCAGCAAACGTAGGATGTCGCCGCTGCCACAGCCCAGGTCCGCTATCGTGATGGTTCTCTTGTTATGCCCCTTGATCAATTGTCGGACACCCTCCAGTGTAATGGTATTTCCGCCTAGCCATTTATTAATAAACTCCAGCTCACGCAGGGTTTGATGTACAACTTCCCCACTGCACTGAAGGTCGTCCATTATTTCAACTTCCTGAGAGCGCTGTAAAAAATCAGATATGGGTTCACGAGACCTCATTCTACATTTGTAATTTGTAACACCATACTTTCCAGCGTTAAGCCTGGACCAAATGCGAAACTAAGAATCCGTTTGCCATGATCTTCGCGATTTAAACCATTGCAGACTTCCTGAATGACGAAGAGAACAGTCGGAGACGACATGTTGCCAAATTTCCGCAGCACTTCGTAGGCATATTGGTTCTGCCCCTTCGTCAGGCCCAGTTCATGCTCGATTGCCTCCAATATTTTTTTACCACCCGGATGAATGGCGAAATAGTCCACTTCAGAAAGGTTCAAATGTATATTCCCCAATAACGTTCGGGTAAGATTTTTGATGCCGGTACGCACCACTTCCGGCACATACGACGAAAGCCTCATTTCAAAGCCCTGATCACCCACGGACCAGGTCATGTCATGTTCGCCCTCTGTGGCGAGTTCACACTGAAAGCTTTCTTGTTTCAGGTTTATACCCTTTCGTGCCTCTGATTCAACGAGAACAGCCGCAGCGCCGTCAGCGAACAATGCATTGGCCAGCAAGTTGTCTTCGGTATTTTCTTTTTGAAAATGAATGCTGCATAACTCTGTACAAACAATAAGCACCCTGGCTTTGGGTTGGGAAGTACAGGCCGCCTCGGCAAGTTTTAAGGCGTTGAAGGCGGCATAGCATCCCATGAAGTTGATACTGGTACGCTCCACATTGGAATTCAGTCCGAGGGCTTTGGTCAGGTCAATGTCAAGTCCGGGCGCGTACATTCCGGTACAACTCACGACTACCAGGTGTGTGATGGAATCTTTTCTGAAATCGGTACGGGTCGAAAGGCATTTGGATACGGCTTCCAGACTAATGGCGAGAGCATGTCTGCGGTACAATTCAAGCCGTCTCTTCGTAGAAGGGAAAGGCTCCATGCCCGGAGTATTTTCGTAAAAATGGAATTCCTGGGTTTTACCGTAATCCTCCAACACGGAATGGCGAGTATCAATGCCGGTGGCCCGAAAGAGGACTTTGAGTTTGCGGGCATCATCATCCCCCAACTGCATGGCCTGAATCATGAATTCCGCAATGGACCCCTGACTTAATTGATGGGGTGGAGTAGCGGTACCAATAGACGTTATGAAACTCATCAATTCAAGATTAGTCGAAAAAATTATTCTAAACAGGTAATACAATAAATAATTGATCTTTGTGTCGCTCAGTTTACACTTCTCGTAACATTACAGAGCTAATGGAATATTGATGGACTTTTAGGATCTGAACCCTAAGGTAATACACGCATTTACAAGACGATTAGCTGAAATATCAATATGTTTTCAAAATCCACCTGGCTGCACTTACGCATACCATTCTCTTATTTTCTTATGCCAGTATTTTTGTTTGCCGTAGGCGTTTCACCCAATCTTGGTGAGCAAAGGCTTAATTGGGTGTTTCTTATTCTGCACTTCTTTTTGTACCCGGCCAGCAACGGGTTTAACAGTTATTTTGATAAAGACGAGAAAAGCATCGGTGGCCTGAAAAATCCACCTCCTGTGACAAAGGGATTGTATTGGATCTCACTTTTGCTGGATGCAGTGGCCCTTGTACTGGGATTCATAAAAGTCTCCGGGTTGTTTGCGATCATGCTATTGGTGTATGGGCTGGTTTCAAAAGCTTATAGCCATCCTGCGATCCGCTTGAAAAAATTGCCAATAGCCGGATGGCTACTAACGGGGTTATTTCAGGGCGCTTTTACTTTTCTGATGTGTTATGTGGGCATCAATAAATATGATGTTGGGAATCTCATGCAGGTGAAAGTGCTTTTCCCCGCGTTGCTCACCAGCTTCATGCTGTGGGCAAACTATCCCATGACACAGGTTTATCAGCATGAAGAAGACGCACGGCATGGGGATAATACCCTGAGTCGTATGCTGGGCATTCGTGGGACATTCTATTTTGCTGGTGTGTTTTTTACTCTGGCCACGGCAGGATTCATTTTCTTTTTTAAATTCTTTTATGAAATCAGTTACAGCGGAATTTTTCTCACCATGTTAAGTCCGGTAGTACTATATTTCGGTTACTGGTTTTTGAAAATCTTAAAATATCCTAAGCAAGCTGATTATTCTCACACCATGAGGTTGAATTTCATTTCAGCAACTTGTCTTAATGCATTCTTCATCTGGTTCTTTTTCAAAGTCAGTCAAATCGGACAATACCTTTTTTAAGAATCAGCTCAAAGCGTAACCCACTTTTTCCAGAGCCTATTCTTTTATTGATAATTGGATTAAAAGGGTTTTCCGTGAGTCTTTCTCACTAGAAAATTTGCTACGGGTTTAAGATGGTTGGCAAGATTCACGGCCAGGTTGGAAGCCCGGACATCACCAAATAACCGCTGAATTTGTCGCCCAGCCCAGAGTCTTTTGGCAAATTGCCTAGTCCAGGCACTTGAATAGTCTTTTTCAAGAAGTTCACGGTTATAGTTTGCATTCTGACAGAATCGCATGACATGCTCACTTAGAATTTTTGCCGAATGAATGGCCATGGCCATACCATTACCACAAAGCGGTGTGATCATGCCGGCTGCATCTCCTGCCATAAGGATGTGTTGTGCGACAGGCGCCTTTGTTTCAAAGGAGATTTCATTAATCGTCTCAGGCTTGTCAAATATAAACCGGGCCTCAGAGAATATTTTTTTCAGGAAAGGATTTTGAAACAACACAGCTTCCTCCATTAACTGGATGTTGCCAAAAGCTTTTACATTGTTGCGATGAGTGAGATAACAAAGGTTAATAATATCTTCCTCTACACGACTGATACCACAATAGCCATCTTTAAAATTATGAAGCGCGATGAGGTCATCGGGGAAATCCTTTAAATGAATGTGATATTTTACACCGACATAGGGCGATCGCTTTTGAATGAACGGCCGATGAAGTTGAATATCCAGTTTCGAACGTTTCCCAAATGATCCGATGACAACAGCCCCCGTCAATGGTTTGTGATGGTTCGTTTGAATGGAAAATTGATCATTGGCAAAAGTTACCTTTTCAACTTCTGTATCCAGTAAAAATTCGACTCCTTGCTGTTTGGCTTTTTGGTAAAGAAAATAATCAAGCTGATATCGACTGATTCCGAAACCACCCAGATCCAATGGCAACGATGATGTTTTTCCGTTCTCAGAAGTAAGTTGGAATTGTTTGATGCGTTTGGGTTGTAATTCTTCTGGATAAACTCCTAGGGATTTCATATAAGGGACGACCTCATTTGAGATATATTCACCACAGACACGATGAAAAGGGTAAGTTTTTTTTTCTATCAGCACACAGGGTACCCCCTGGCGGGTGAGATGGATGGAAGATATCAGTCCAGATAATCCGCCGCCGACAATCACTATTTTTTTTTCTGTCACAGGCTAAATCTAATGAATTGGTGCCTGGAGAGGTGTGTTTTATTAATTCGAGAAATATTTTCGGTTACTTCTGACAATTTTCGGCACTAAACGTTATATAAGAATCTATGGAAGAAGTTGCGAACTCAGGGGAGCGGTGGAAAGTCCTGGTGGTGGGAAATAATCCTATTGAATTAGGACCTGTTTTTGAGCAGCTTCAGGGCATACGCCATAAAAGGGTTCTGACTGAGATAGCGTTTGACCTTCGCAGCATTCTTCAACGACTGATTTGGTTTCGCCCCCAACATATTATAATTGATGATAATATTGGTGACCATGAATTGCATGCCATGGTCACCAGGCTGCAAAAGCGAAGGACCCGCCATGTGCCAATTACAGTCATAAAAAATTCAAACTACCATGAAGCGATTGGCTCGGGTGTAATGAACTATGTTCTTAAGAAAAATCTTTCGAGCGAGTTGCTTTATAAGGAACTTTTGAATTCCCTCCATTTTTTTAAAACACAGAAATATTGGGATAAAGCATATCGTAAAAGGAAAGGACAACTCAAACGGTTTCTTAAAGTATGGTGGATTAAATCGGGCTTTCCAGCAAGATGACTTTTGCAATTCGTTGTCCCTGGTGAATGATTTCCATTTTGATCTTTTTGCCGGGCGTGGTATTAAAATACCCATTAATGTTATTGAGGTCCATCTCAGAAGTGGGTAAACCATTGATCATAACTAATTCATCACCATCCTCAATGCCTGCTCTTTCGGCATCCGAGTCTTTGCGAACGTCTGTAATTTCATATTTACGTAACCCCGCACCCATGGCTTTTAAAGTGAGTCCACTCATGTTGAAATAAAACTTTTTTTCAAAGTAGGAGTTTTTTTTCAAGTACATTTTTTCCTCCGGAAAATTAAAGATTGTCGTAAAGCGACTAAGAATTTCCCCACAGACAGAGCCATTCCGAAATACATCGGAAGCTTTTAAAGTATCAATATAACTGTTGGTATCAGGGAAACTGACAATCGGACTTTCAATTCGGTACTTGCCCAGGTTGAGCGATTTTATTCTCCCTATCTGACCCGTAATAAGTCCTCCCAGCCCGCGACCAATCAGACTATTGACGTGTTTTTCCGGAACGCAGATCATCTTCGAGGAAGCCGGATCCAGCATCAATCCATGGCTTGCGCCACTGTCAACCAACAGCTTGGCATTAATGACCTTGCCATCGTACATTTCAATCGGCACCTGTATATACGGCTTGGTATCTTCTATTGAAATGTGCAATACTTCGAAATTTTTTTTCGGCTTGAAATATTTGGGAAGCGTGAGGGCCAAACGTCTTCTTTCATAATCGACCTCCACAACAAATCGACTAAACACTTCGTATCCCAACACTCCCTGGACATCGGTACCAAGATAATTGCGAAGCTCCAGGTAATCTTTTTCCAACACGAGCATGGCATGCCCTTGACCATGAACGCCCGGCATATCCAACGTGACATTATTGGTGATGTAAGCCTCTACAATTTTTTCGCCTCCCGGGCCAGCGATGGAATATCGCCGGCTGTAGGT
>JAYWDP010000277.1:0-14343 GCA_043779775.1 Cyclobacteriaceae bacterium | reverse complement strand
CAAGTTCCCGTTGCTGGAACAAGTACACAAAGCCTGTCAGTGCACCCGTGTCTACCGCTATGACTGAATTGCAGACCAAGTGATCGGTAATGCGCGCCAATTCCATGACAATCACGCGCAGGTAATGTACCCGCTTTGGAATTTCTACCGCCAACAATTTTTCCACGGTCATTTGCCACCCTATGTTATTGATCGGTGAGGAGCAATAGTTCATCCGATCCGTGATGGGTGTGATCTGGTAAAAAGGCCGGTGTTCTGCCAGCTTTTCAAATGCGCGATGAATGTAACCGATGGTGGGCTCTGCGTCTACAATCACCTCACCGTCCATTTTCAGGACATTCTGAAAAATACCGTGAGTAGCCGGGTGGGTGGGGCCGAGGTTGAGATAAGAATATTGTTTTTCCTCGGTGTGTTCTGCGGGCACTATGGTTTTTGTTTCCTCCATTACCTTCCGAACATGGCATCATTTTTATCTTCCCGGGTTTGATCTTCCAGGGGGTACTCTTTTCGAAGTGGAAAAATTATCATCTCATCGACATTCAAGATCCGCTTCAGGTTGGGGTGGCCTTCAAATACAACACCAAAGAAATCGTAGGTCTCGCGTTCCATCCAGTTCGCTGCGGAAAAAACTCCGGTGATGGTTGAAACTGACGGTGCGGATTCGGGCAAGAATACTTTGAGTCTGATGCGCTGATTTTTGATGAGGTTGTGCAGTTGATACATTACAGCAATCTCGTGCCTTTCGGGATAGTGAATTCCGCAAAGGGTCGTCAGGTACTGGAACTTCAAATCGGCATGGTCATAGAGAAAGCGAATGATCTCGACGATTTTATCCTTCTTAAGAGAGATGGTCAGGAAATCATAAAGTACTTCCATTTGAAGTACCTGGTCTCCGTACTTTTCCCTCAGGCCCGCAGCAACAATATCGTGAGCAGCATTTTCTGCCTTATTCGATTCCATACTTATTTAGCATTGCTTTGTATTCCAGGGAGTCTCTTCTTCGAAGTGATTCGGTAGCCACCAGATGTTGAATCTTTAAAATTCCATCAATAATCTGTTCAGGGCGGGGCGGGCAGCCGGGTACATAAACATCCACGGGGATGATGCGGTCTATTCCCTGAAGTACGCTGTAGGTATCAAATATTCCACCACTGGAAGCACAGGCACCAACGGATAATACCCACCTTGGTTCAGCCATTTGCTCATATACCTGACGAAGGACAGGCCCCATCTTTTTAGCGATAGTGCCCATGACCATTAGCAAGTCTGCCTGCCGGGGAGAAAAACTTAAGCGCTCTGATCCAAAGCGGGCCAGATCGTAATGGGCCCCCATGGTGGCCATGAATTCAATGCCACAGCATGAAGTCGCAAAAGGGAGAGGCCAGATGGAGTTTTTCCGAGCGAGTCCTACCACTTTGTCCAAACTGGTAGCAAAAAAACCTGTCCCCTCAATGCCAGGGGGTTTTTCAGATACGCTAACATTATTTAAAGGCACCGTCTCCATATCATTCCCACTTGAGGGCCCCTCTTTTAATAATGTAAAAGAAGCCTACCAACAAAAATGCGATAAATAAAATCATTTCAATAAACCCGGGTACGCCCAATTCCTTAAATAATACCGCCCAGGGATACATAAAAATCACTTCGACATCAAAGAGCACGAATAGGATGGCTACGAGAAAATACTTGATGGAAAACGGGATCCTGGCATTGCCCCGTGGCTCAATGCCACACTCAAAAGATTCCCCTTTAATTATGCTTTTTCTTTTGGGTCCTAGCATATGGGTTGCCGCCATGGTCAATCCCACAAATCCAAGCGCTACAGCAAACATGAGCGCAATCGGAATATAATCAATAAGATGTTGATTCATAATGCAAGATACAGGTCGTCTCAACCTAAAATTAGCACCTTTTACATTAATAACTTGTGATTGGGAAAAAGGTTATCAAAATAGGAACCCTCCAGTTAGTTAAAAGTAAAACTTAAAGCGATTCCCATTTTATTATTCAAAGGAGGACTGGCGGAACTTCGCCAGGCCTTATAAGAATCTTTTAAGAAAGCAAACAACTCCACATAGCTCCATTGCGTGTCAAGGTTTCCTCGCGTTTTTTTCTCCAGTTATTTACGAACACAAATTTAATGAACAATCAAATTATGATCACCAATCAGTCCGTCCATCAGATCATGATCAGCTATATGATGGCCGTCAGTCCATAGTTGATGATTATTCATCATTGTATTCATCCCAACCATACCTTGTCCAACATGTAAATGATCAGCATGGGCACCATCATGCGTATAGTTGTTGTGCTGCGCAGTAAAATAGTTATGGTGATAATGGAATGTTGAATCAAACTTGCGACTATCTGTTATTATTGTTTGTATTTAATTTTTAGGACACTGAAGGATAATTCAATTACTAAACTTTTTCTTCAATTTCTGCTAAGGATAATTATCATCATTACCATCATCACGCCCATTGCAATACCCATTCCCTTCATCATTTTCATATTATTGTTTTTCTTCTCATCGTGTTTGTGGCTCATATCTACCATTCCGTGCATGGGGCACATCATCATATTCATCTTATGCTCAGATGATGAATTCTTTTGAACCAAGTCCATCGCGCACTTCGGGCATTTTCCCGGCTTGTCTGATACGATATCAGGATGCATCGGACAAGTATAGATTACGCTGTCAACTGTTTGTGTTTTTGTTGAATCATTTTGAGAAAATAGCGGCTGAGCCGCCATAAATGAAATAAGGAATAATAAATAAGTTTTCATTTTATCATTGTTTAGAAATATTTAAAGAACTAATATTTTTCTAGACTAATTTTTCCCCAGTATCATCACATGGTGTGGTGTAGCAATTTTCCCTTGCATAATCCGACTCAACCGTTGCCCAACAAGACAAGCCCAGAAGAACATTAAAGAGAATGCCCAATCCTCATATTGATTAGCTGAAGAGGTAATCAACCTGTAACAAAAAGGCAACATTGTTAGACTGCATTCCGCTATCGTAGTACATGCCCCGGAAAACATTCATGAAGCCGTACGCATAAAGCAGCCGTGACATATTTATGCCAACAAAACTATATTTCGCCAATAGGATAAGTTCTGACATTCGTCAGTCTTACCAATGATTTATTACCTGAAAAGATGAAAGGGACAATTAACCAACAGGTCTTAAGCCTACGAAATCGATGCAAAGGTTAATGGATTTCTGAGTCGTACGAAGTGCCAAAATTTAGTTGACTTAACGTTGGGTCAGAATATATTGTATAATGTAAAATGTGTCCAAGAAATCAGTCTTCGATAGATTCAGAGCCCGTAAATGTTGTTTAACTATAAAATCAGGAACTGGGTCAATGTATTGAAACGGTCTGATCTAACTTGGTGAATTGCTTGATGGCGGAATCAGTTTGAACTCAAAGCAAAAATGTCTGTTCCCACCAGGAAACAGGACATTTTTGTAACTCCGAAGGAAGATCAAGCCTTCACCGGATTCAGTTTTTGCTTGTCCAGATCAATCACAATGGGTGACGCAATAAAAATTGATGAATAGGTACCGATCACAATACCGATCACCAGTGCAAAGGAGAACCCTCGCAATACTTCTCCACCAAAGAACAGCAGCACAATCACTACCATTAGCGTAAGCCCTGACGTAATTAAGGTGCGACTCAAGGTGTCATTGATGGCATTGTTGAAAATTTTCTCCCTTTCATGGCTGGTGCCTAAACCGATATATTCCCGGATACGGTCAAAGATGATCACCGTGTCGTTGATGGAGTACCCGATGATGGTCAATAACGCTGCGACGAAAACCTGATCGATTTCAAGAGAGAATCCCAACACTCGCGCAATGGCAAAAGCAGCAAAAGTAAATAAGGCATCATGGATCAAGGCAATGATGGCGCCGGCACTGTATTGCCATTTGCGAAAGCGCACGAGAATATACAGGAATATAGAAATAATGGCCAAGCCACCGGCTTTAAAGGCAGAGCCTTTAATGTCATCAGCGATGGTAGCGCCTACTTTTGTAGAAGATGAAATTGTAAAATGGGTATCATCCACCTGGCTGTCACTTTCCCTGTACTGTTTCCCTGTAAATTTTTGTACTCCCTGAACGAGCGCACTTTTAACTTTCTCATCTGCCAGTTCAGAATCATCATCGATGAGATAGGATGTTGTTACTTTCATAACATCATCACTGCCATAGTTTTTTACCTCAGTACCAGCACTTTCAAAGCTTGCCGCCAGGTCAGTCCTCATTTTTGTAGCATCCACGGGTTGACTAAATGTGACAATATAAGACCGACCACCCTTGAAGTCCACACCCAGGTTCAACCCTTGTACAGCGATTAATATTATACCAATGGCAATTACAACCGAAGAGAAAATATAAGCTTTCTTACGGCTGCCGATAAAATCAATTTTCGTATTTCTTCCTATGGCCCAGGAGGCGGATGTTTCGAATGACATTTTCGCATCATCTCCCTTGCGTACCATCCACTCAATGATAACACGGGAAATATAAACCGCCGAGAAGAAAGATGTAGCAATACCAATCATCAAGACAATGGCAAAACCTTTCAGGGGTCCCTGACCGAGGATAAAGAGGAACATGGCAGTCAAAAATGTAGTAATGTTAGAGTCAAAGATCGAATCGAAAGCCCTTTCATATCCTTTGTTGATCGCTTCCCGCAATCTCCTTCCATGCCGCAATTCTTCACGTATGCGTTCATAAATCAAAACGTTCGCGTCGACAGCCATACCAATGGTAAGTACGATACCCGCAATTCCGGGTAGGGTCAAGGCAGCTTTTAACTGAGATAAAATTCCCAGAATGAAAAACACGTTAAAGACCAGTGCCAGGTCGGCAACCCAGCCGCCTTTGGCATAGTAAACCACCATCAGCAATACAATGATACCGAGTCCGCAAGCCATGGAAATCAAGCCCTGATTCTGTGCTACTTTGCCTAATGAAGGCCCCACGATGGCTTCTTCCACAATGCGTGTAGGTGCAGGAAGCGAGCCGGCTTTTAATACGTTAGCAAGATCTTTGGCCTCTTCCAGGTCAAAGCTTCCTGTGATCTGGGAATTTCCATTTGGAATTTCTCCATTCACACTCGGAGCGGTGTACACATAATTATCCAGTACGATGGCAATTCTTCCTTGCGGGGTCTTGCTGGATGCCGCGGCCGTGACTTTGGCCCAAACCCTCGATCCTGTTGCGTTCATAGTCATACTGACCGCGGGACGGGCAAACTGATCATAGTCAAGACGCGCATCGTTGATAACTTCTCCTGACAACAGCGGCTTGCTGCTGCGGCCCAGGTTCACAAAATTGAGCCGAAGGTCATCTACTCCCGCAGTAAGGTCTGGCTCGGGTTTTACATCCCAGAACCATCCGATGGAGCGCGGAATCAAGGTGCGTACATCATCACGCTTCAGAAGGCCGTTGATTACAGCCGTGTCTTTTACATTATAAAGAAAGGGAATGCCCTGATTGCTTAAAGCAAAAAGTGGAGACATGTTTAGTTTTGCCAGTGAGTCCAGTGAAGTCCTGGTCGTGTCCTTTGCCATTTTGGCAAGTTGTTCTTCCAGTGCAGACTTAGTCGTATCCGTTTTTGCATCGGCAGTGGTTTTTAAAGGGTCCTTATCTGTCGGGTTGGTCAGTACATTCTTTGCTTGCTGTTCTTTGAGCAGCATCTGGTTGACTCCGACGAGCGCCTGATTCAACTGAGGATCATTGTATTCTACCACTTCCCAAAACTCCAGCCGTGCAACACCTTGTAATAATTTGCGAACCCTTTGAGGATTGTCGGCACCGGGGATTTCAATTTGAATCAACCCCTTGCCCTGTAACCGTTGAACGTTCGGCTGTGAAGTACCGAATTGGTCAATTCGGGTTTTAATAATAATAAATGAACGATCAATCGCGCTTTCAATTTCATCTTTAAGGAATTTCAAAACGGTATTGTCCGTATCAGCAAGACTCACGCGGCCGCGATTGGCGGTAGAGGCAAAAAGTGACGCAAGACTCCGGTCCGGGTTTGCTTCCTTGAAAGAAGCGTAAAAAAGATTGGCAAAATTCTCTTCGCTGCTTTTTTGTTTCTCGCGCGCTTTTTGTAAAGCAGCGACAAACATCGGGTCCTGGTTGTTGCCGCTTAATCCACGAATGATTTCACCGGGAGAAACTTCCAGCACCACGTGCATGCCTCCTTGTAAGTCCAGTCCGAGACTTAATTCGTTTTCCTTTACCTCTTTGTAGGTGTATTCTACACCAAAGAGATTGTACACGGGCACATTCCATAGTGAATCCAGGTAACTGTGCATTTTAGTAAGACTCACTGAACCATCTTTGTCTCTGGCGAACAGCGTAGCTTCCTGCTGCACCCTGCGCGACACAAACGTGAATGACAGGTAGTACAAACACAGTAACGTGATCACGACGGTCAATACTACCACGACTCCTTTATTACGCATAAAAATTAATTAAAAAGCTAAATTTGAAATATGACTCACCAATAGATAGGAAAGAATACAATCCACGGTTCGTAGATATATTCAGAAGAGGGAATATTTTACTTAAGGGGCTTGCGGCGAAATGTAGACGTGGAAGAGCGTCTTGAAGAAATCTGAAATAAATGTTTTGTAAATGCCAGGGCGTTCAGAAACATGATCCTCGTCCAGAACTATTTCCCGGATCAAGGAAGGGTTAGCATCGCCCACCTCTACCGCCTGACTGGATGTAATCGCTTCTGAAGGTGCTGCGATGACGACATCCTTTTCGGCCTCAGCGTGTTTTTCCGTTTTGTTCGCCTTGATCTTTGATAAAAAAGAGGTTGTTTCAGGTTGAAAAGCCTGAGAAAAAAGTATCACCAGGGCGGCTAAAATGCCGACTGTTAACATCAATTTCTTAGAAAATGCCCTATTAATCATTTTTTGCCCCAGAGGGGACACAAAGGTAAAAATTAAAAGGAATTTAGAGAAGTGTTTTGAGATAACCTACCAGCACATCCAGCGCATTGTTGAAATGCTGGTTATTGGGAATGATCAGATCAGCTTGATATTTCAAGGGCTCAATCATGGCTTCATACACTGGCATGACATGATATTGATAGCGGTACAACACGTCATCCAGGTCATAGCCCCTCTCTACCTGGTCGCGCCTGATCCTGCGGCCAAGTTTCACATGATCTTTCGCCTCCACAAAAATTTTGAGGTCAATTTCGCGGGCAATTTCTTCAAAATACTGAACAAATAATCCCTCCACCACCAAAATGGGCGTTGGCTTAAACGTAAGCAGCCTGGGTTCAGACGAGGGATTGTTGAATGTGTATTCCTTTTTTAATATTTCCTGTCCCGCCTTTAGCTTCACCAGGTCTGCTCGAAATGTCTCCCGGTCAATGGAACCCGGAAGATCAAAATTCTTAATGCCATTCTCATCCACGGGCTGCTGGTCTCGCGCTTTATAATAATTGTCCTGCGAGATAAGGCACAATTCATCCGGTGAAAACCTGGAAGCGAGTCCTTGCAGAAAAAAGGTCTTCCCTGATCCGCTGCCACCCGTGATGCCAATGGTAAAAGGCTTCTTCATAAACTTGAAACAAATTACAAATTACTGAATTTAAGTTTTAGTCCCGATGGCTATCGGGATCAGGTTTCAGATTTCCCCGCGAAAATTTTTCTCCAGGAATTCAACGAGTCTCCAAACGGCGACCGCACGATGACTAATCCTATTTTTTTCTTCCAGGGACATCTCTGCCATGGTCCTTATACTACCTTGGGGAAGAAAAACCGGATCGTATCCAAAACCATCTGTCCCCCGTCTTTCTTTAAGGATAGTGCCTTTCACCAAACCTTCAAAAAGCCATTCACCCAGAGGAAGCTGAAGAGAGATCACCGTTCGAAATTGGCCCTCACGATTGCTGACTCCTTCAAGATTTTTTAATAGTAATCGAATGTTGTCATCGCTGTTGCGTTGCGGTCCGGCATAGCGGGCGGAGTAAACGCCGGGTTCGCCTTTCAGACTTTCTACTTCGAGGCCAGTGTCATCGGCAAAACAGGGAATATGGTAATGATCCCGGACGTATTTTGCTTTTTGTTGGGCGTTGCCGATGAGGGTATCCTGTGTTTCCGGTAGTTCTTCGTTACAACTGATATCTTTTAGGGACAAAACACGAAACGTCCCGCTAAGAACAGCCATCACTTCTTCAAGCTTGTGATGGTTGTTCGTAGCAAAACAGAGCTCCATGCTCAAACAATAAAAATCAAAATGTGATATCCACTAACTGGACATCAAAGATCAGGTTGGAGTTGGCAGGAATCCCTGTCTGAGAGTTTTTCCCATAGGCATAACCCGATGGAATATAAAGTGTGGCGCTGCCGCCTTTGCTCAATTTCAGAAATCCTAATTTCCAGCCTAAAATAAGGGCACTTAATTGAAATGTAACCGGATTAACCGAAGAGTCAAACGTTGTGCCGGGGGGCGCCATCAACCTTCCCGCGTAGATCACGGTAATAGCACTTTCTAGACACGGTGTCTTGCCGGTACCCGCTGTGGTGATCACATATCGCATAGCACCATCCTTAATTGCTGTTGTAATATTGTTCGCTGCCAAATATGCATCAAGCGCAATAACATCAAGCGCTAATTTGGTTTGATCCACTGCCGCCAGGGTTGCAGCATCTACCTGCTGCGTACACGTCTTCATGTCGGTACTGCAATTGCCGAACAAGGCAGCCAAAACTATAATGAGAAATAAGGAACGAACCATATTGTTTTTTTAGTTATCATTTAAAGTCAATCAACTCAATTTCAAACACAAGATTTGCATTCGCGGGTATTTGCGGGGGCGCTCCGTTTGCTCCGTATCCAAGGCTTGAGGGAATATACAAAGTCGCAGTACATCCTTTCTGAAGTTGCTGAAATCCAATTTGCCAGCCCTGTATCAGATTAGAAAGAGGAAACTCAATAGGGCTTTGTGATTGGTCAAATACACTGCCGTCGGCCAGCAAACTGCCTTTATAATTGACTTTCACTGTACTGGAAAGAACCGGAGAGGCACCAGAACCGGGCTTTGTAATCACATATCGAACACCTTCTTTCATTTTCAAAGCATTAATTTTATTGCTCATCAAATAGGCATCAATCGCCAATGTGTCGACGGCCAGCCGTGCCCCCTTCAATTTTAAACTCTTCTCGTAATCTTTTGCTTGCAGTCCCTCCTGCAATTTATTTACACCTTCACGGTCAACAACGTCCCTGACACCGATGAAGAATGTGAGATAGCCTTCCGGCTTAACGCCAGGCGGTACCTGGGTTCGCCAGGTGTCTTCAAATAAAGATTTGGTCAATACTTTAAACATAACGCTATCTCCCTTTTTCATGACACGAAAAACACTTTCCATCCCTTTCTCGGTCTTGAGCGTCGAAGTGTCCGGGATCATAATCACTCCGGGTCGTTCCAGTTTTTGTGTGTCAAACCACACGGAGTCTTTGTCATCTTTGTAGACCATGTTCATCACAAGAAAATTACCAGGGCTGCCAAATTCCCCTTCACCTTCACGCACTACCTGCAGCTCAAAGCCGTTAGGCGCCTTGCGTGTTTTTTTTGAACAAGCGACGCAGATAATTATTGCAGCCAGAAATAAATAAGAAATTTTCATATTGAATTGAATTGAATTGAATTTAAGATGACGTGAGTTGTGATTTATACAATGGTAAAATTTTTAAAAATTTCTGCAGGGTCTCATCCAAGGAGACTTTCGAAGTTCCTCCGGACGCATTTTTATGCCCGCCTCCTTCATAATACTGCCGGGCCAATTCATTCACTGAAAAATCTCCTAACGAACGAAAAGACAGTTTTATTTCTCCTTTCCGGTCATACATCAGCACAGAAAGACGGATTCCTTTGATGGACAAACCATAATTTACCAATCCTTCGGTGTCTCCCGTCTGTGATCCAAATTGTTTGAGTTCGCTTGAAGTGAGGGTGATATATGCCGTATTGAACTCTTGCAAAACATTCAGTTTCTGACTCAACACAAAGCCGGTAAGTTTTAAGCGTTCCAGCGAATTGGTATCATAAATCTCCTTGGCGACCTGGCTGGGATTGGCGCCTCGTCCCGTTAATTCAGAAGCTATTAAAAACTCGGTTTGTGTTGTATTCGAATGCCTAAATCCTCCGGTATCAGTCATAATCCCTGCATAGAGGCAGTTTGCAATATCGGAGTCAATTTGTTCCTTTTGGCCCAGTTGCTCAATCAACTGAAAAACCAACCCTGCTGTGGAAGCCGCCCTCGAATCCCACTGTTCAAAAGTCGCAAACTTTTCCGGTGCCAGGTGGTGGTCGATAAGGACCTTGGTTCCAGTTGCATTTCTGACACTTTCTTCCAGGCTTTCAATACGTTGCAGGCTGGAGAAATCAAGACAAAAAATTACCTCTGCACTCCCAATAACGCCTTTTGCCTTTTTTTCAGGCTCGCTGGATTCATGGGAAAGTGCAACCACCTCCGCGTTGCCAGGCATCCAGGATAGAAAAGTTGGGTAATCGCTGGGTGTAATCACCGTTACACGATGGCCATTTTTCTTTAGAAAACCCGCCAATCCCAATGAAGAGCCCAATGCGTCGGCATCCGGTTTGAAATGCGTGACGATCACCACATTTTTTGGAGACTGCATAAGGGCCTTAAATGCCGGTAGATTTTCCATTGGAGGGGGCAAAAATAATCAGGATTTAAGGATTACCGGTTTATTTGGAATTTATTCTGACCCGTGAGCAAGAAATTACAGACGCAGTCATCGAAGGGTCAGAAGAAATGATTGTCCATAGACTTCCTGTTTATGTCTTCTTTTGATAGTTTTGCGCCCTGATTTTGGGAGATTACCCGGATTCGAAAGCAAACTTTAACCAACAAAAAAATGGCAGGTAACAGAACTTTTACAATGATCAAGCCGGATGCAGTAGCCGCTGGGAATACCGGGGCTATTACCAAAATGATCGAGGAAACAGGGTTTAAAATCATCGCGATGAAGAAAACCCGTCTATCCCCCGAGCTGGCAGGCAAGTTCTACGAAATTCACAAGACCAGGCCATTTTATGCAGAACTTTGTAATTATATGTCATCCGGACCTATCGTGCCGATGATTTTGGAGAAAGACAATGCGGTAGAAGATTTCCGCAAATTGATCGGTGCCACGGATCCAAAGAAAGCGGCTCCTGGTACGGTACGCGCATTGTTTGCCAAGTCCATCGATGCCAATGCCATCCATGGATCTGACTCAGATGCCAACGCAGAAATAGAAGGTAACTTCTTCTTTTCCCAATTCGGAAGGTTTTAAAGAAATTTGTTCTTCGTCGAGCCAAAGCTCATACATAAAGCAAGATTTCAGACTTATGAACATCGATCCTCACTACTCCGAAAAATTTGAATCACGTCATATAGGACCTGATGCACGCCAGGTGGAAGAAATGCTGAAAGTGGTCAAGGCAGCTTCCGTGGAGGAATTGATCAACCAAACGGTGCCGGCCAACATCCGGTTAAAGAAACCTTTGGACCTCCCTGCCGCTAAATCAGAGTTTGAGTTTCTCCGGCAATTCAAAAAAATAGTTTCAAAAAATAAAATCTTCAAATCGCATATAGGGACAGGATATTATAACACCATCACACCCGGTGTGATCCTGCGAAATGTTTTGGAAAATCCGGGATGGTACACAGCCTATACCCCCTACCAGGCCGAGATAGCCCAAGGACGGTTGGAAGCGTTGATCAATTTCCAGACGATGATTATCGATCTGACGGGGCTTGAGATTGCCAATGCCTCCTTGCTGGATGAGGCAACGGCTGCAGCTGAAGCCATGCATTTGCTGCACGCTTCCCGCAAAGGCAAGAAAAAAAATGCTGACAAATTTTTTGTCGATGAGAATGTGTTCCCGCAGACACTTGATTTATTGAGAACGCGTTCCGCTCCGCTGGGAATTGAAATCGTTGTGGGGAATGTAAGTAAGCTGGATGTAACCGGTGGCGGACTGTTTGCTATCTATGTCCAAAATCCGGACAACCATGGAACCATAAAAAACTACACTGATTTTATAACATCATCTCATGAGCATGAAGTATTTGTGGTGATGGCCACCGACCTGATGGCGCTTGTGATGATGAAGTCGCCGGGAGAGATGGGCGTTGACATTGCCGTGGGCTCCTCCCAAAGGTTTGGCGTTCCCATGGGCTTTGGAGGGCCGCATGCTGCGTTCTTCGCTACCCGCGATGAGTTCAAGCGACTTATGCCAGGCCGGATCATTGGTGCTTCCGTTGATGCAAAAGGTAATACCAGTTATCGCATGGCCTTGCAGACCCGCGAACAACACATTCGCAGAGAGAAAGCAACTTCAAATATTTGTACATCCCAGGTATTACTTTCTGTGATGGCCGGCATGTACGCAGTCTATCACGGACCGGAAGGTCTTAAGAAAATCGCGGGAAGAATCCACGGTCTTACCAAAACGCTCGACAATGGCTTGAAAGAGATGGGACTCCGGCAATTAAATGAAAATTATTTCGACACTTTGAAAGTGGCGATCGCCGATACCAATACCCTGGAAAGCGAAGCTTTAAATCACGAACTCAATTTCCGCTACTTCCACGACGGACCTATCGGAATCTCTTTGGATGAAACAACCACGGCAGAAGATGTTAATAAGATCCTGTTGATCCTGGCATCTGCTTCCAAAAAGCCAGTGCCTGGACGAGGAGATGCCAGTGCAAATATCACCTGGCCAGCCTCTTTGATAAGAACTTCCCCTTTCCTCACGCATCCCATATTCAATTCACATCACAGCGAGCATGAAATGCTCCGCTATATCAAAAAACTTGAGAACAAAGATCTCTCCATGGTGCACTCCATGATTTCGTTGGGCTCCTGTACCATGAAACTCAATGCCACTGCTGAGATGATACCGGTCACCTGGCCTGAGTTGGGGCAAATTCATCCCTTCGCGCCGGTCAGCCAGACCAAAGGCTATCATGAGTTGATTCTCCACCTTGAACAATGGTTGAAAGAAATCACAGGCTTTACTGGCATATCCCTGCAACCCAACAGTGGTGCCCAGGGTGAGTATGCAGGTCTGATGGTAATCCGCGCTTATCATAGGGGTCGTGGAGATCATCACCGAAATATTGCCCTGATTCCCTCCTCTGCCCATGGCACAAACCCAGCCAGCGCCGTCATGGCCGGTATGGAAGTTGTAGTGGTGAAGTCGGATGAAGAAGGGAAAGTGGATGTGGCCGACCTGAAAGCAAAAGCGAATGAACACAAAGCATACCTTGCTGCCTTGATGGTGACCTACCCATCAACCCATGGCGTGTTTGAAGAGGCAATCATCGAAATCTGCGAAGTCATACACGTTAATGGCGGCCTCGTCTACATGGACGGCGCCAATATGAACGCGCAAGTGGGATTGACCTCACCTGCCAACATTGGTGCCGACGTCTGCCACCTGAATCTGCACAAGACCTTTTGCATTCCCCACGGCGGTGGCGGTCCTGGCATGGGGCCTATTTGTGTAAATGATAAATTGAAATCATTTCTTCCCGGACATGCGGTGGTAAAGACCGGTGGCTCCGAAGCCATCACCGCTGTGTCGGCAGCTCCGTGGGGAAGCGCCAGCATCCTCGCCATCTCCTACGCTTACATTGCCATGATGGGTGGAGAAGGACTGACCAACGCAACCAAAGTGGCCATTCTGAATGCTAACTACATCAAAGAAAAGTTAGTCGGTCATTATAAAATTCTTTACACCGGATCACAGGGTCGCTGCGCACATGAGATGATTGTGGATTGCCGTGATTTCAAAAAATCAGGCGTAGAAGTGGAAGACATTGCCAAGCGTTTAATGGATTATGGCTTCCATGCTCCGACGGTTTCATTCCCTGTTGCGGGCACACTGATGATTGAGCCTACGGAAAGCGAACCCAAAGAAGAACTTGACCGCTTCTGTGAAGCTCTTATTGAAATACGCAATGAAATACGCGAAGTAGAAGAAGGCAAAGCGGATAAAGAAGACAATGTGCTGAAACACGCACCCCATACTGCCGCGGTCATTACAGCAGACAACTGGACTTTACCGTACAGTCGCCAGAAAGCGGCGTATCCATTACCTTTTGTAAAGGAAGCAAAGTTCTGGCCGAGTGTTAGCCGAATTGATAATGCCTATGGAGACCGGAACCTTGTGTGCAGGTGTTTGCCGATAGAGGCGTTTGAAACCAAGTAAAACTGGATGTTCAATTCTTGTTGCTATTAACCGGCGACCAGAAACCAGTTACTAGCAA
>JAYWDP010000276.1:0-5376 GCA_043779775.1 Cyclobacteriaceae bacterium | reverse complement strand
GTCATGAATACCAAAAGCAGCACTACCAAAAGTAATGCAAGTCGCAGCGTTTGCCAATCGGCAAGCAAACCAATAATGGGTGGTCCAAACAAGAAGCCTGTGTAGCCTACCGTAGTCACCATGGCAAGACCGACACCCGGCGGGAGGTCTTTCGTGTGACCTGCAATGCTGTAAGCAATAGGTACAATGGCTGACAAGCCTAATCCTACAATAAAAAGACCTGTAATCACTGCGAATGGATTAATAAAAACAATGGCCAGCGTCAGACCAGCCGTTGCAACCAGGCCACAACCAATCATAAGGGGCTTGTCGCCAAAACGTACTCGTGCACCGTCTCCCAAAATTCTGCCCAGGGTCATAGCCAATGCAAAGGCTGAAAGGCCCAAAGGAGCAAGGGCAGGATCAGCATTCGCAATATTTTCCATGTAATTGGTGCTCCAGTCCGACATCGCTCCTTCGCCGAGCATGCAGCAGAAAGCGATTACGCCAATGTTTACCATAGCGGCCGTAGGCAACCGGAAGGCAGGACCTTCTTCTTTATTACTCTCGGGCTTGTCGTGGATGAGGTAGTATCGTGCGATAAATACGGTGACCAGGCTAAACAGGGTAATGATTGCAAAGTGAATGAACAATCCTCTGCCGGTGAAGAGGGATCCACCCACTGCGCCCAACGCCATGCCGATGCTGAAGAGCGCATGAAAGGAAGTCATGATGGGTTTATTCAGTTGTTTCTCCACCATCACCGCCTGTGCGTTCATGGCCACATCCAGCATACCTGCTGATACACCCATCAGAAAAAATAAAATAATCAGCGCCCAAAGGGTCGGCATCCAGGGGATCAGGGGTATTAAAGAACAATAAAAGAATGCCGAGAAAATAGCGGTGCGGCGGCTGCCATTGCGGATGATCAGCCAACCCGTAAACGGCATGGCAATCAGGGCGCCAACGGAAGAACTGAGGAGCACCAACCCGACCGTACCATTGTCAATCTGAAATTGTTCCTGAATTCTGGGAAGGCGTGAAATGTAGTTGGCGTGGACAAATCCGTTAAGAAAGAAAATGATTTTTACGGCAAGACGGGATGGACTCAAAGAGAGGAAAATTAAGAGGACAAAGATACAAAATGTAAAACAGGGGTTGCCTGCGTGTATTTAATTTTAACAACCGTTGATTGTCTTGACTATTGGTCTTGTTTGACTTCGAATTGATGAACAGAACTTCCTGATATTCCCTTTCCGGTGATGCCCTCTATCACGATCTCGAATTTTCCATAAAGGTCGGAAGTAAAGAATTCAATTTGTTGTTTTCCTTTATTGTTTATTGTCAACGATGGATTCCAATATAAAAGGGATCGATTGTCAGGAATGCGGCTTTCAAGCATACGTTGATCATCATAATGGGGCGCGTAGAATTCACGTCGTTCCTGGAGGCCTTCATAATCGATTGAAAGGTTTTTTTTGTTAAGGTCAAACCCACCCAGGTCACTATCAAAAGTAGAGTAACTTACAATTCCGGGAAAAATCAATGCATCCAGGAAATAACGTCGGTCTAACACTTCCAATTTCTGTATCTTCAGTGGATTAAGGGCCATGATTTTGTTAATGTCAAATATGGGGACCCCATCCAAAAGAACCAACGGATTTTCCTGAAAGAGGGTTTTATTCACATTGTCAAGAACCATTAAATGAAACCGATCTTTTTGTTTCCGAACCATCACACCGGATACATACTCACGCATGACCTCCTCCATGACTGGGAAACGTGTATAGTCATTGAGATAGTAGGTCTCATCGGCAGTCCCATAAAAGGATGAGCTATCGGTTCGAGGCACGCGAGTCTTAAATATATTTTCATTCTGATAAATGTTCTGTACTTGCATATCAATACTCCTTGACAGCAGTTGCTTTTTTATAGCAGGCGAAAGGTGAAAGGCTGGAAGTGGTACGCTGGAGAATTGGCGGGAAAAGGGATCTTCCAATTCAAAGTGATAGGTGCTATCCACGTTCGGATTGGTCTGCAGAATTATTTTATTTGAGCCATAGAAGTTTTTTACTTCATAGTAGATCTCACCGCGAACATTGCTTCTTGAACCGTATACACGAATCAATTTGGATGGTGAAGACATATAGGTCTGGATTCCGCTGGCCGGTACCCCGGCATCGGTTTTGATGATCCCTTTTATGAGGTGATCCCTGAATTCAGGAAGATATAAGATGGGCTGTTGATTTTTCAATAGGTCGTTCCAGACAAACCTCCGCCATCCGTGTGTCAGCATCAGGTTATCAATGGCTTCCGGGACCTGTGGATCGTTGTGACTGAAATAGTATTCAGGGGATTCAATAGTGCCTTTTAAATCAGAGGTTAACCATAGATATTCTGATATGCCATTTTGATAAGGAGAAGAAATTGAATCTATTTTATATATGGCTAATGACAGATTGGCCTGGGGACTATTCACTGATAGATTAAGTTTGACCGACCTTCGGGTTTGAAATTCTTTGCTTTCTGTTTGAATTTCTGTGATCAGTGTTTGTGTGGGTTGCTTGAAATAGAGTCGTTCACAGACCGGTTGGAGCTGGCTGTCAAAAATTGTGATGTGGGATATCCCTTCCGCCAACTTATTTTTATCGATTAGAAAGGTCGCCGAGTGATTTTGAAGTGTGATTGTTTCTGACTGGCTGATCATATTCCTAACATGCACAAACATGCGAATGGAACTGACACCCGCGTCCTCCGACTGTTGGTTCACCTTTACCTCAAGTTGTGTTCCGATATCCTGAAGTTGCAGGACGAATCCGGCGTTTAGAATGGGGGGCAGGTTAAAGGAACTTTTGGTTTGCTTCGGAGTTACCAGTACTGCATGATATTGCTCTCCTGTTTTTGGCGTGAAAAAGAAGTGTCCAATTCCAAAATGGTTGGGTTTGAAAATGACAAGGGTATCATTGATACCATTGAGAATGGCTCCGGTACAGTCAACTCCTTTTCCAGAAGATCCGGTTACCTGAAATGCCACATTACTTTTTAAACCGCTCACCAGGTTTCCGCCCTCAGGAAAAAACTGAGCACTTAGCGTTTCTGTTGTAATGGTATTTTCCATCTCCGGCCTGACAAAAGGATTGATGAGTTTAATGGATTTATGAAAGTAAAACTCAGCGCTAAAATTTTTCATCAGGCTGGTATAGGCCCGTAGGGAATAAAATCCGGAGTTTAAAGATGCAGGAAGAAATAGGGAACCACTGCCAAAACCCTCGCTCATTTCTACTTTTACCTGGACCATTTTTTCTTTGGCGGCACTGATTACTTCGACATAAACTACTTTGCTAAGATCAAGGGGTTTGTGCAGGCTGCCATCAACCTGATACACTTTAAACCACAGCATTTCTCCTGTCAGATAAACGGCGCGGTCGGTATGGAGGTATATTTTCTCTGCTGCCGTCTGCTGGCGATAGACTTCAAACTTCCTGGTCAAACTATCCGCTGTTGATTGTGCGTTGACATCAAGGGCATTGAAACAGAAAAGAATGCCAGATAGGAAACATTGCCTGACCATGAAACAAATAAAATATTTCATGGCCAAAAATCTGGTTTTGTGGTGGTGCCCCCTGCGAGCCTGCAATCAACGCAAGTCGGCGTTGAAGAGAGATACCCCAGGATAGCGGGTACGCCATAGGATCCTATAAGTAATACAGAATTCCCGAGCGCGCTTACCCTCGCTATGGGAATACTATCTTGTACGCAAAAGGTGGGATCAACCCTCCGAAGATTTTCCGGAAGATCATTCGGAGAGATATAGATACGCCTCTCCTGGAGATACCCTCCACTAAAGTAGCCCAATACATTTTCACCAGGATTACTTGAATTGTGAATATTACCGGTCACCTGGGCTGGCAATGGATCAAACAGTCCGCCCAGATTCTCAGTTGTTTTCTGAAGGAGCTTCCAATATAAATATTCATTTTCGCCAATACCCCTCAAACGAACCAGGACGCTGTATTTTATTGAAAGCTTGATGGTCCCCAAGGGAAGGAAAGTCAAAGGAAAATGATTTACAACATTTTGAGTGAAGCGGACCGTAGATCCTAACAAAATGGGGGTAGAAGGGTCCGTTCGCCAACAGGTATATATGTATTCGGCCGGTGTGCGAAGTGTAGGCACGCCTTTGACGAGTTTATAAAAAGATCCGTAATGTGATGTGTATTGCCACGTTTCTGTATAATTCCATTTATAATAATCAACTTTTCCTGTGGCATCATGGGCATTTGCGAAGACCGTGACGCCATCTGAGTCAGAACTCCAGGCCACGGTATCTAGTACGGGTGATTGCTGGATTTCAATAGGATCGGATTGATATTGCTGACCACTTTGTGTAGACACAAAAAGCCTGTATTTTTTAGCGACATTCAGACTTAGTCCTGTCAATTCATAATTTCCTCCTGTTTTTTCCGATAAACTATATTTATTTCCATTTTCCTCTTCAATCGATACACTGGCTTTCAGTTCTGCTGGAAATTGATCTTTCTTAGAAAGTGCTATGGCCCTTGAAAGCTTAACTTTTGCTGAATTGTCAGAGGCATTAATGAAGCCATCTACCACAAGAATATTCACCTCCTCTTTAGAAACAGGTATCTGAAAAGGCTCCACACAGTTTGTGATGGTTAGGATGAGTGTGACGAGCCACAAGAATTTAATATATCTTTTAGTTGCCATTTAAAACTTAAAATTGTAGGTAATGGTGGGAATAGGCTGACCAAAAACTGATAATTTATAAGCATTGATGATATCTTTTTGAGATACAAAGAAAACAGAATATGCGTTTTGCCTTCCCAAAAGATTGTAAACTGCAAAGGTCCAGGAACTGTGAGCGAGTTTTTTGATTTTATGATTGCCCTCTATATTGATCGATGCATCGATTCTGAAGTAGTCAGGTATTCTGAATTGATTTCGCTCCGAATAGAATACCCTGCTGACGCCATCGATAGTGTACTTTCCAATGGGGAAAGTGATGGGCCTGCCGGTGCTGTACACCATGTTTAATGAGAAATTGAATCGCCTGTTGAATTTATAATTTCCAATGAAATTAACAGCGTGCGGTTTATCATAACTGCTTGGATAATAATTTCCACTGTTGATGGCTTCTGATGGAAATTCACCTTTCGTTTGAAGAAAAGAACGAGAGTAGGTGTAACTCAGCCAACCATTTACTTTTCCAGTCGTTTTTTTAATTAAAAATTCGATACCATAAGCTTGACCGTTTGCGTTCAAAACGTCCGTTTCAAGGTGATGATTCATGAGAAGAACCGCTCCATTTTTATAGTCGACCGCATTCTGCATTGTTTTGTAGTAGGCTTCGACGGACGTTTCAATAGTATTGCCCCG
>JAYWDP010000275.1:0-5379 GCA_043779775.1 Cyclobacteriaceae bacterium | reverse complement strand
GAATTCGCGTTGAATAAGTAATCATGAATAAAATGGATGCTCCAAATTTGTTACATTTTCAAAATCGTCTCCCACATATTTTTGTTTACCGTGATGCCTTCTGACTCACTTCGTTTTCGTCGGAGGAGCGTTCGTTCGCCTGGATAACTTATCGCTGAATGACCATTGGCCAATTTACTCGTTTTCGTAAAAGTTAAAATTTCTTCAATGAGTGACGCATGGTAATCGTGAGGGTGAATGCAAATAAAGCATTGAGAAACGCCTATCTCTTTTTCATTTTTGCTTATTTGAGCTGTGGGCCATCCGCCACTGAGTGAAGTGACGAGTACGTCGAGCATCATAGCCAGTCCCGCGCCTTTCCAGGATCCTATGGGGAGTGCTCTTTTACTTTTTTGAATGGCCTTGGGGTCGGTAGTAAGTCGCCCTTGTTCATCGTACCCGCCTGGCATGGGCAATTCTTCATCTTTGAGTTGATATTCCTGTAGTTTTCCGTAAAGAGTGGCGTTGTACATCCCCAGGCCCAGGTGTCCGTCCCATGTTTCGAGAGCCCCTGCTTTATGGATACTTTCAGGTTCAGCTTTGGGATCAATCATCCCGTTTTTTATGTAATCCACGAAAACCGGAAACCGGTTGAGACCATGCGAGATAAAGCCATCACGGCTATTGTTCGCAAACAGGGTCGAACAAAGCACCGCTTTCTCTTTTGATAATGACAACGTAATCAGAATTCGCTCCAGTTCATGCTGTAGCTGCGAATAGGTCACGGTCATAGGCGGGTCATTGGGTAAACGTCTTTAAAATTACAGATTTTCGCGGCAGCATTACTGCCGTACTATTATTTCCATTCAGGATTATGAGGTCACTTTAGCATCCAGACAGAATCAGCCAATAATCCAATTTCTTCTATAAATGTTCAATCCCTTCGGGATTCTGATTTATTGACCCCTCACTATATTTGAGCCATCTTTACTTTTCGACCTTAAGTGAGGGCTTGTAAGAAATGACAATCAGGGAAATGTTGGATTCAAATCGTGAAATGAGTCTTGAGGATGGACTTTACTTTTATAATAAAGAAAGCATTTCTTCTTCTTTTGAGAAATTATACCTGGAAATTAGAGAGAAAGAGGGGAGGATCTATCCGGATGAAGTTGTAATGAATCTTCCAGATGTCTCAGACGAGCATCCGCTCAGGAAAGAATGGACAATCCGCAAAAAATCTTCAGATTGGTTAACCAACTATTTAAGTGTGTATAATCTTCGTCCCACAAAGGTTCTTGAAGTTGGGTGTGGGAATGGCTGGCTCTCCAATAAACTATATCGTACTTTCCCTTTTGATATATGCGGGGTCGATATTAATGAATCGGAACTAAAACAAGCTAGTCGTTTATCGAAGTCAAAAAGACTTTTATTTGTCCATGGTAATATTCTGGAAGACTTATTCCCTTCTGAGACGTTTGAAATCATTGTATTGGCAAGCAGCATTCAATATTTCCCTGACTTGAATTTATTGATCAAAAGACTTCTGGAATTGTTAAAACCCTTTGGGGAAATTCATATTCTGGACAGTCCGATTTGCGATTCGATCCATGAATCAAAAAAAAAGAGCAGGAGTAGTTACCGCTATTTTTCATCCCTTGGATTTTCTGAAATGTCAGCACATTATTTTTACCATACGTGGGAGGAACTGGCTGGAACTAAATTTACTATCATGTTTGATCCAAAGTCCTGGAAGGCGTTTTTGAAAAGACGACTGGGGTTCATCCAAACTCCATTTCCCTGGATCAAAATATTACGAGACTGACGCTTCGTACTTTCTGTGTGCAAAAGTCGTCCCGGAAATTGTGGCAGCCATGATACATGCTTAAAGCACGTTTTCATTCCCCTTCTTTTTAATCAATTCCTGGAGCCAGGTTTCCAGTTGCAGACACTCTACCGGATTCAGTGCATTTATTTTTAGTTGTAACGGTTGATTTTTGCCTGTAAAAACACCCTTGAGCATTTCGAGCGGTTTGTCTTTATTTTTTTCGATTTGGTCTTGCTGTTTAATTTCTGAATAAATCCTCACCCATTAGAAACCTTTTGCTCGTTTTTTGGCATTACCTTTAGGTGTAATTGGCAATATCAAGGGACTTATGAACAATACTTCCGTCATTAAAATCAAAGCGCTTGGTTTTCCCTGGGAGACTAGCGATCCATTCCTTTTTTGTGTCCATCATGAAGATGCCTACCCGGCCGGCAATGAGGTCATGGGCCCCGCAGCTTCCCTGGCGGGTAGAAACCTCGGTCAGGATTTTGGTGTCAAGGATGGCTGGCGCATGTATCATGGAGAAACGGTTCCCGGCTTTCCCGCTCACCCGCATCGTGGATTTGAAACGGTCACCATCGTAAAAAAGGGATTGGTGGACCATTCGGATTCTCTCGGCGCCGCCGGCCGGTTTGGCAACGGAGATGTACAGTGGATGACGGCAGGAAAAGGTGTACAGCATTCGGAGATGTTTCCTTTGTTGAATAAAGAAAAGGCAAACCCGTTCGAACTTTTTCAGATTTGGTTAAACCTCCCCAAGGCCAAGAAATTCGCAGCCCCTCATTTTACCATGTTGTGGAGTGAATCAATTCCCACCTACACGGAAAAAGGTAGTAATGGAAAGTCAGTGGAAGTGACCATCGTGGCAGGAAAAATTAGAGACCAACAAGCACCTTCACCGGCACCTGATTCCTGGGCAGCAAACCCGGAAAATGAAGTCGCCATCTGGACTATCAAAATGGAACCAGGGGCGACATGGACTTTGCCCAAGGCCGTGCATCTTGTAAATCGGTCCTTATACTTCTACCAGGGTTCATCCATTCAGGTTGCGGCAATTAAAGTTATGGTAAATCATTCAGTGACGTTGAAAGCCGATCAGGAAGTAGTTCTTGAAAACGGACCGGATGAAAGTCATCTTCTTTTATTACAAGGCCGGCCTATCAACGAACCTGTTGTTCAATATGGACCCTTTGTGATGAATTCGCAGGCAGAAATTCAACAGACGATGAACGATTACCAAAAGACACAATTTGGTGGATGGCCCTGGCCGAGTCATGACCATGTCCACCCAAGGGCGCTGGGAAGATTTGCCAAGTACCCGGACGGCAGGGAAGAAATCAAGCAGTCATAGCGGTCAAATGAACGGAACTATTCGATCTGCTATTAAAATTGGAGCTCGTGTAAAAATCGTACTCAAAAAAGATCAACGCTCTGGAGCCTTAACCGAAGGTATTGTTCAGGACATACTCACCGCTTCGCCGTCTCATCCCCATGGGATAAAAGTCCGGCTAGGCGATGGGCAGGTGGGACGGGTTAAAGAAGTAATTGAATAACACTACTTTGTAGAGTTCCTTACAAATTAAAAGCTTCCACTGGCTCCACCACCACCATATTCACCTCCGCCACCCTTGAATCCATTATCTGTTTTTATCTGGTTTCCCCCGAGTGTTTGGGATACAACGAATGCCTGGATATTTGCCTCGGCCCATTTTTCTGACAGCAGATTTTCACGCGTAAACCCATTGCGTAGGATCTTTAGATAGTTGAATAGTACATACGCGATTATCAATAACATAGCTCCCGCAACGGTCAGGGTTATTTCCGGGTGTCCAAATCCATAGTAATATTTAAATGTAAACACCGAAAACGCTATCACCATTAGACTTACCCGAAGTAAGACTACGTCTTTATTTTTTATGCCAAAATACAAATAGGCGATCGGGATCAGGACAGTCAGCGCTAAAAAGATAATGGCAAAGGGGATAACTTGTCCTTCCTCGAGCACAAGGTCCATCATATTGATGCTGAGTTCACGCACCACAAGGTAATTCCCGGCAAAGTAGATCAACAGTAGACTGATGGATTCCACAATCAATAAATTATGAGTCCAGAATTTAAATTCGTAACGCGTTTTTATCCTCTTGGTAATAAAATAGATTGGTGTAAAACTGAGGATAAACACAAAGGGGATGATCTGTTTAAACAGACCGCCCATAGTATAAAACTCGTAAAATATCATGCCGGCGAAAGTAAGGATAGCCAGGAAAGTCGTAACCAGATCAAGGTAGCGTATGGCGGCAAAGGTGAGTGCAATGATGCTGATAATAAAAACGAAATGAACGTTAAAGTCGGCAAGGACCATAAGTCCGCCGAGGGTATAGGCGATGGCGTGATATAACAAGGCTTCCGTTACGCCGGATTTAAAGTGATGATTGTTGATGAAAATATATTTTAGAAAAAAGAACGTACCGATGCCGTAAAAGATGGAGGCTATGGAGAGTCCATCTTCTCCAATTCCACCCAGGAATAGAAAGAACAAACCAGATACTCCCCCCAGCGCGAATTGGGTAGCTATGAATAGCAGGATCCTGATGATAAAATTAGGGTGAAACAACTGACTTTTATAAACTTCGCGAATGGCATTAAACTGGTCACTTGAAATCAGGCTGTGCTTCCACCATCTTTTAGCTTCCTTGACGACCATCAGGTTGTACAAACTCGTTTCGTTATAGGCACTCCTCATTCGGCTCGGTTAAAATAGTTTCTATAACGGAGAATGAAGAAAATAAATCCTCCACAGGAGACGATGGAGTAATAAAACCAAAATTCATTGAAATCATTCAGAATGGTTGATAGAAAATAAGTCGTGCCAATGTAAGCGGCCACAAAAGCATACAGGAGAAACAGGAACGATTTCTTCTGCCGCGCCATGATCCAGGCGAGTGCGCATCCACCATAGATCAGCAAAAGATAGAACATGGACCATTCACCGATAAATTGTCCTGAGATAGCACCAACAAAGAAAATGAGACTACCGAAATTGAGATAGGTGAATGTAAAATGTTTTTTAATGGATTTTTTATCCAAGACCAAGGCGAAGGAAATAAGGGCCATGCTGAAAACAATTGCTGTGATGTGAAGGTTGGAGGAAGTGGAAAATTCACCCTGGTACCATTTCTGTGGCGAGATGCTGATACTCCAGAACGAGGCCAGTGCCGTGATCGCCAGCGACAATACACTCAGTTGATCAAAACGATAAGCGATAAAAAAAAAGAACAGAGAGGTGATAAGGGTGACGTATTCCAGTTTATCATCGAGAAAGCCGAACTGAAACTGTAAATACCCAAGGACAGAGATAAACAAGAGGCTGCCCAACAATACGATGTAGTCAAAGTAAGGGGTTGGGCCCTTCACAGTTTCGTTTGAATAGGCAGGTGTCTTCTTAAAAGCATGCCAGAAGCAGGCGAGGGTAAGTATCATCAACGCGGCAATGCTGATCAGATGGCCAATCTCCCCAATGTTTTCATAAATAAGGAGGCCGGCGCCTGTTGTAAACAACAAGACGCCGAGGTATA
>JAYWDP010000274.1:0-5395 GCA_043779775.1 Cyclobacteriaceae bacterium | reverse complement strand
GTGTTTGTGAGATCAGCCATCCGCGGAAAATGGAGTGCGAATCTTTGGAAAAGTGAATGTCTTTTTCTCTTTTCCCCTTGCTATCGTAGCCCTTGATCAGGTACTTCGGCGTCACCGGCCATGGACAAACTTTGGTATAAAATTTACCGCCTTCAGGCTGATAAAAGAATTCCACATTAAAAAATCCAGGGGTTCCGTAGGTTCCGCAATTAGGATCTATCTTTTCCAGATAGCGGCGGAATGAGCATTCGCGGTCGTCAATGCAAAACATGGCCTGGAAACTTTTTTCAGCCGGCTCATTTTTGACTTGTCCTGTTCTGATTCCAGCCAATACCTGGTCATAATAACTCCACTCAAAAGCCTCCTGCCAGATCGAGATTACTTCACTCAATTCCGTTTCCGGAACTTCAGCAAACAGTTCAGCTGGTTTTTCAGAGAGCTTATATCCAAGGGGCGACCAAATTTCTCCGAAATGGTCATCAAGCATATCAATTTCCAAAAGTAGTTCAAAGACAATGAGGTCATGAATGGACAACTTCTTTGTGTCCAATAAAGTGTAAGGATGGTCTTCCACAGCAGAGACGATGCCGGCCCAACCCTGGTGGGCAAACTGCTGGTCAAAGAGATACTGTTCATAAAGTGCAGGATCACCTACAAGGACTTTCAGCAGGTCAGCAATTTCACATGAACCAGTAAGTAGAAAATTCCTGGCCCTTTCACCACGGAAGAAGCTGCTGTAGCTGTTCTGCTCCATTTCCTTAATGGCAGATAAAAAGCCCATCTCTTTGACAGGAAAATGCCAGATGGAAATTCCCTGATCAAGGTAACTGCACAGGACCCGGAATAGCAATGGATGAACCATGGAGTCCAGGTCGATCTGGTACTTCCGTTTCCAATTGGAACGCAGCGAACCAATTCTTGGGAGGGGAAGGTTGTTATATTCTGATGTCAGCGCTTTTTTCTTCCATTCTTTGAGAGACTCCTTTCCTTTTCGTCCGGCTATAATATTCTCCAATATGTCATCCTTCACGGCTCCGGACTTATAGAGGGTCCTGAATTCAGTTAATGAAAGAGAAACACGGTATCCTAAAATCTCAGAAGCATGCCGAATGGCCTTGTGAAATTTCAACTTCTGAAAGGCATGCAGTGTATTGTGATGAATAAAGTCTTTAAGTGGTGATTGAGCGGGCAGATAGTGCTTCAATTCATGAAGGACCTCAGGCTCATCAAAAGCGGAATTTTCAGTTTTCATTCAGTTGGTTAGAAGTCTCTTGAATGTCTCTCAAGAATAAACTGTTTTGAGCAAATTAAGACGCTGGGGTCACAATTTTAGATAAATATTTGATTAGCGGATGATACTGGTTAAATTTTTTCTGTTTTTGGGAAAGTGACACCCTACAACGATATGAGAAAATTGATAGTCAGCTGGGTGACAATAGTAAACTATCTCCTTCACAATCATGAGAAGTTCAGAGTAAGGCATTATTTTTAAGTCGAAATATCATGCAATTTACCTTCCGTTAACTTAAATAGCCACTGTTAAGAATCTTGGCCATCATTTGACTTTTTCTTCGTTACTTCAATTAAATCACAATCAACCTCCAAAATGAAAAACTCAATTAAAGCTACAATTCTGATCATAGGCCTGATGATGAGCATCGTTGCATGGTCTCAAGTAACCCTGCCGCCCAGCGGAAACAATCAGAAGAGTGAAGTGACCCAATACCTGGGTCTCGTTAAAGTCAGCATTGTCTATAGCAGTCCGGATGTTGCCGGTCGTGAGATCTGGGGAAAGCTGGTGCCTTACGGGATGGCCAACCTTGCAATTTTCAGAAGTACCGATCAAAACCCTTCACCCTGGAGGGCCGGCGCCAACGAAAATACAACCATCTCGTTTTCCAGCGATGTAGAGATCGAAGGCAAACCATTGAAAGCAGGGATTTATGGATTGCATATGGTACCCGGTGCTGAAGACTGGACGATAATTTTTTCGAATAACTCAACTTCATGGGGAAGTTTTTTCTACCTGCCAAGCGAAGATGCCTTGAGGGTTACTGTTAAGGCTGTGCCCTGTGAATTCAATGAATGGCTGACTTTCGAATTTGTAGAACGTCAGCAGAACAGCGCGACGGCAAGGTTAAAGTGGGAAAAGGTTTCAGTTCCTTTCAAAATCTCCGTGAGCAACGGCGATGACTTATATGTAAAAAAATTGCGTGAGGAATTGGTTAGCGCTAAAGGTTTTGCATGGCAAAATGTTGTCGCTGCGACCAACTTTTGCGCCAACAAGAAAATTAACCTCGACGAGGCCCTCACCTGGGTTCAGATTCCAATCGACCGCGGGATAAAATATTTTCCCATCTATCAAGCCAAGGGAAATGTTTTCGCGGCGATGAATAAAAAAGATGAAGCCGATGCGGTTATGAAGGAAGCCATCAATTTACCAGATGCTACCGCAGCGCAGATCGCCAACTACGGACGCACATTGATTACGCAAACCCGGCCCAAGGACGCGATGGTAATCTTTGAATCCGGATACAAAAGATTTCCCACCGTGCCTGCCGCACTGATAGGAATGGCCCGCGGCTATTCCGCCAACGGTGACAGCAAGAAGGCATTAAAATTTGCTCAGGATGCGATGAAGCTTGAAACCACCGCTCAAGGCAAAACAGTTATTGACGGAATGGTGAAGAAATTGGAGAAGGGAGAGTCGATCAATTAGAAATCAGTAGTTCTATCTGTGTTCATCTGTGCAATCTTTGGCAAAGAATTTTTTAGCCACAGATTGCACAGATTTTCACGGATAGGAACATAGCTAGAATTGGTGTCGCCCTTCCCTGCCTGCCGGCGAGGCAGTCGTTAACTTTCACTTTATGCAAATTATCCCCACCGCGTTACTTTCTTTCGGTATGTCCGGAAGGGTCTTTCATGCCCCGTTTATACAGTCGCACTCCGGATTTAAGTTGGTTGGGGCGTGGGAGCGGAGCACGCAAACGATGGGAGGGCATTATCCAGGATCCAAAAGTTATAGATCGCTGGAAGAGTTGCTGGCGGACCCTGCAATTGAATTGGTTATCGTCAATACCCCTTCGTATACGCACTTTGAGTATGCGAAGAAAGTGTTGCTGGCGGGCAAGCATGTTGTTGTGGAAAAACCTTTCACGACGACGACTGCAGAGGCAATGGAATTGAAGTCGCTGGCAGAGCAGCAGAAGAAGAAATTGTCGGTTTATCAAAACCGCCGCTGGGATAGTGATTTTAAAACTGTAAAAAGTATCTTTGATGAAAACGTACTGGGTGAGGTTGTTGAGGCGACCATTTCATACGATCGGTTTAATCCCTTGCTAAGTCCCAAAGCACACAAAGAAACACCTGGACCCGGAGCCGGTATTGTTAAGGACCTAGGGCCCCACCTGATTGATCAGGCGCTTGTATTGTTTGGTATGCCTGAAAATATTTTTGCGGACATTCAAATCACCCGGCCTTTGTCACAAGTGGATGATTATTTTGAAATGCTTTTGTATTACCCTCAGTTGCGGGTGCGTCTGAAGTCGGGGTATTTTGTTCGTGAACCCGTAGCCTCTTTTATTATCCATGGTACGAAGGGGACATTTTTGAAGAGCCGTGCGGATGTACAGGAGGTACAGCTTCAGGCGGGTATGAAGCCCAATGATCCATCGTATGGCCTTGAGCCAGAAGGTGCTCAAGGCTATTTGCATACTGAAAAAGATGGGAAGGTAATTAAGGAAAAAGTTAAAAGCCATCGCGGCAATTACATGGCGTATTACGAAGGCCTGTACCAGGCATTGACCGGTCAAAAACCCTTGCCGGTAACCGCGGATGATGGAATCAATGTGATGAGGGTTATTGATGCTGCCATAAAAAGCAGTAAGGAGAAGAGGGTAGTGGGGGTGTAAATTTCAGTAAGCAAAATGATTTCACTTTAGCCACCCACTATTTCTTTCTTTAATATTTTGCTTTCGTCAAACTCAATGCCGAAGCCATGTTTTTTCGGAAGTTGTATAATCCCGTTGGTGGTAAGCAATGGATCTTTTTGAAAGTGAACTTTATTAGGCATGTGGTTTATAAGGTATTCTACCAAAGGGCAAAGCTCCGGTGACTGACTGGCAACCACATGCAATGCAGCATGAATATTGTGACCGTGGGGAAACACCTTGGCTCCATACGTAGAACTGAGGCTGCATATTTTGACTAATTCACTCACACCACCACACCATTCGGGATCTGCCTGAACGATTTGGATGGCTCCGGCTTTGAGATAATTCTGAACTTCCCAACGGCTATAGAAATGCTCACCGGTAGCAATGGGTATAGTTGTCTTTTGTCTTAACTGGACGAAACTTTCAAGATGGTCAGGAGGGAATGCTTCTTCAATCCAATAGGGACGGTATTTTTCAACAGCCTGGCACCATTCAGTGGCAAATGAAATATCCCAGGCCATGAATGCATCAAACATAAGCTGTACATCTTCGCCCACAGCCCCGCGAAGTTCTTCCACAAGCTCAATACTTTTATTAAGTCCTTTTTTCCCATCACCCGGCCCATAAGCCATGAACCATTTCTGATGAATGAATCCGTCATTCAGTAATTGCTTGGCTCGTGGTCCTGCCTTGCCTTTTTCTACACTGAAGCTAAGGCAACTTCCGTATACGCGCACGTCCTTACGGGTTGGGCCACCTAACAACTCGTATATCGGAGCTTTAAAATATTTCCCGCGAATATCCCAGAGTGCGTTATCTACCGCACTGATCGCCATCATGTAATGACCCGCCCTTGCATGACGGTTGCTGCGATACATCTGGTCCCAAAGAGTTTCGACAGCGAGTGCGTCTTTACCAATAAGGAAAGGTCGGAGTTGTTCCAACACAGGAGCAATGATTTCCGGCTCAAGAGCGCCGTACAATCCTTCCAATCCTCCTTTTGTTTTAATGCGAATGTAGATGTGTGTGATGTTGCTGGTAGTTTCTTTTGCATCGGTTCGGTCCGAATAGGGAGCCGGCGTCCTCAATTCAGGATAAATATCGTTGGGTCTAATCTGCGGTTGACGATTAACACCAGGAATACCAGTAAAAGGGCCAGAAACACGGATGAAATCGACGGCCTCTATAATAGTATCCGCATTCAATGGAGTTTCTCCAAAAAGTAATTGGGAATGCAATGGAAGGAATGCCAAAGCAGATGATTTGGCCATTGTGGTAATAAACTTTCTTCGCGAACGCCTTTTTGGGCTTATATCCCTCTTCGCCAACAAACACACGTCCGCTTCCAGTCTTATGGGTTCCAAAGGTGAAGATGTTTGTTCAATCACGGGCTTGCTGTTGATAGCTGCTGCGACTGGTTCTTGAAAATTTTTAAGCCCGCCAATGATGTCTTTGAT
>JAYWDP010000273.1:0-14448 GCA_043779775.1 Cyclobacteriaceae bacterium | reverse complement strand
TACAGAGACTCCTGCTGCTGAAATGGCTGCGGCTGAAGAGGTGACCTTCCATCAGCAGGTGAAAGACTATTTCATCCAGGGAGGTCCTCCTTTTATGTGGCCTATCCTGATTTGTATGATATTGGGCCTTGCTATTTCCATAGAAAGAATCATTGCCCTGAATTTAGCCTCCACCAATACACAGAAACTCCTCAGCCAGGTAGAAGATGCTTTGGCTAAAGGCGGTGTCGAGGCAGCCAAGAATGTAACCAAGAACACAAAAGGCCCTGTCGCTTCAATTTTCACCCAAGGACTGATGCGCGCATCGGAAGGTGTGGACATGGTTGAGAAATCAGTGGTTTCTTACGGCGGTGTTGAGATGGGCAAACTGGAAAGTGGCCTTATCTGGATTTCTCTTTTCATTTCACTCGGGCCCATGCTGGGATTCTTTGGAACGGTTGTCGGGATGGTGTTCGCGTTTGACGCCATAGAAGCTGCCGGTGATATCTCTCCTCAGGTGGTTGCGGGTGGTATGAAAGTGGCGTTGATCACGACCGTAGGTGGTCTTATCGTAGGTATGGTACTGCAGATTTTGTACAACTATCTGGTATCAAAAATTGACACCCTGGTAAATGCCATGGAAGATGCTTCCATCTCTTTGGTTGATATCCTGGTCAAGCACAAACTCTCTAAATAATTAACTATGAACGAGATTGACATCGGTTTATATATAGCCTATTTTCTCTTTTTCCTCGCCTCGGGAGCAGCAATCTTTTTTCCTTTATTTAGCCTGGTGAAACACCCTAAATCCTTAGGTAAATCAGGTTTGGGTGTGGGTGCTCTGATTGTACTCTTTGGCATTTCTTATGCATTGTCGGGCAGCGAGCTTAATCCTAAATGGGCAGGTCTAGGGGTAACCACAGAGTTCAATTCAAAAATGATTGGAGCTGGACTTACTATGTTTTATTTTATTTTAATCATTGCAATAATTGTAATGATCTATTCGGCAATCAGTAAAGCGTTTAAATAATGCCTCGTTCTACTCCTGAAATACCGAATGCATCAATGGCAGACATCGCTTTTCTGCTATTGACCTTCTTTCTTGTGACGACTACGATCTCCAATGACCGTGGTCTGAGTATTCAATTGCCACCTCCTCCTGAAAAACGACAGGACGATGTGAAGATCCAGGAGCATAACATGTTTAAGATACAGGTTAACTCCTCGGATGCATTGTTAGTGGAAGGAAATCCGATGCCGGACATCAGTCCCCTCAAGGAGGAAATTAAAAAATTCATTCTTAACAGGGGCATCGATCCACTTAGTTCAGATTCACCTGAAAAGGCAATTGTTTCTTACAAGACCGACCGTGGCACAAGCCATAAAAGGTTTGTGGAGATCCTGGATATTATTCAGGGGGCCTACTATGATGTTTATGCCGATCAGGCAGGGGTAACCAATGCGAAATTCCGTGAGGCAGCTTCCGACTTGGCTAATCCTGAGTTCAGGGCAATATATGAAAAAGGAAGGGCGGGCATACCAATGCAAGTATCCATCGCAGAACCTACCAAAGTAGGTAACTAAAATCAAAGAAAAGGAATGGCAAAGTTCAAGAAAAAAACCCAGGTTAAACAAGATATCCCTACTTCCTCTATGCCGGACGTAGTGTTCATGTTATTGTTTTTTTTCATGGTGACAACCGAATTACGTGAAACGGCTATTGACGTTCAGCAGAGGATCCCTCAGGCAACTCAATTGAGGAAGTTGCAAAGGAAATCTCTTGTAACCAATCTCTACATCGGTGAACCCCGACATATTGAAGAGTATGGCAAAGAAGCAAAAATTCAAGCCGATGATGTGTTTATTGAGCCAAAAGACATCATTCACTGGGTAAATAGTATGAGGGATTTGCTGGCGGAGAATGAGCGGGATCAACTGACGGTTGCAATGAAAATAGACAGTGAAGCGAAGCGCGGAATTATTGCAGATGTGGAGACTGAGCTTCGCAAAGCGAATGCGCGGAAAATTCTCTACATAACACTCCAAAGAAAAGAAGAACCTAAATAAAATTGTTTTTTCATGAAGTATAAAGGCCCCTGAATAAGGGGCTTTTTTTGTGGCATCCTCCAATAACTCCGAATGACTCAGATCTTTTGAATATATTTCGCATGATGACCGCCCTCCCGATTGCAGCCAAACTTAACGACCCGAAAATCATCAGGGCCTGGTGCATGTACGATTGGGCTAACTCGGTTTATTCTCTGGTCATCACTTCTGCGATCTTCCCGGTCTATTATCAGGCAGTAACTACCTCAAAAGAGGGAAATGATGTAGTAAATTTCTTTGGGTACCCGATGGTTAACTCTGTTTTGTATTCGTATGCATTGTCACTCTCCTTTTTGCTGGTGGCGCCCTTGCTTCCATTGCTTTCGGGTATGGCAGACTATACGGGGAACAAGAAGGGCTTTATGAAGTTTTTCGTCTACCTCGGAGGACTTGCCTGCATGGGACTTTACTTCTTTACGGGCGAGAATATTGAATGGGGCATTGCCTGTTCAATGCTCGCCAGCATTGGCTATGCAGGCAGCATTGTGTTCTATGATGCTTTCCTGCCGGAGATTGTTAGTGAAGATCGATTTGATTCGGTGAGCGCCCGAGGCTACTCCATGGGATATTACGGCAGCGTGATTCTGCTTATCGTAAACCTGGCGATGATCATGGGCTGGCCTTCCTTTGGTTTCCCAAGTCAAGGCATAGCCACCCGGTTTTCTTTCCTCCTGGTGGGATTGTGGTGGATTGGCTTTTCCCAGATTGCTTTTCTTCGCCTTCCCGACAATCCCTATGGACAAAAATCAAGTGGCAAGATGCTGTTCAACGGCTACCGGGAACTTCGTAAGGTTTGGGATACCTTGAATGTATATCCGAATCTTAAAAGATACCTCTCGGCATATTTTTTCTACAATATGGGTGTGCAGACCGTGATGTACCTGGCTGCCACTTTCGGCGCTAAGGAACTTAAACTGGAAGGCGCAAAACTTATTGTAACAGTGCTGATCATTCAATTGGTGGCCTCGGTAGGGGCTCATTTTTTTGCGCGAGTTTCTGCAAGACGCGGCAATAAAGTTGCCTTGCTGATCATGATTGGCATATGGATTATTATCTGCGTGCTGGCCTACTTCACTACCAACGAGTACCAATTCTATGGAATCGCAACCCTGGTGGGGATGGTCATGGGCGGAATACAATCCTTGTCACGCGCTACCTATTCCAAGTTAATTCCCGTCAACTCCATCGACCACGCATCCTATTTCAGCTTCTTCGACGTTACATTCAACCTCTCCATCGTGTTCGGCACCTTTTCCTATGGCTTCATTGAACACATCTCCGGCAGCATGCGCAATAGTACGCTGGCGTTAATGGTTTTTTTTATTATTGGGATGGTGTTGCTATCGAGGGTTACGGTTACTAATCGAAGTGTTTAGGCTAATAATTTATAAGGTGTTGGCTATTAGCCGTTGGCCTTTGGCAATTGGGTAATGTTTCGGGTTCAGGGTTCCGAGTTTGGATCCCAGTGACATTTGTAACTAACCCAGAACTCTGAACTCAGAACCCAGAACTTTTGAACTCTCAGTACCGCAAATGTTTCACCGTCATTCCATTATTAATTAACTGCTTTAGCGAATCAATCCCGATTTTAAGATGGAGGTCAACAAAGCTGGTGGTGACTACCTTGTCACTGGCTTCTGTTTTTACTCCATCGGGCACCATCGGCTGATCGGAGACAAGAAGAATGGCTCCAGCCGGAATTTCATTATAAAAAGCGGTTGTAAAAATTGTTGCGGTTTCCATGTCAATGGCCATGGCCCTGACCTTGATGAGATATTCTTTAAAGTGTTCATCCCATTCCCACACCCTGCGATTGGTGGTATATACGGTACCGGTCCAGTAGTCCTGGTTATAATCCCTGATGGTGGTGGATATTGCTTTCTGTAAAGCAAAGGCAGGCAAGGCAGGTACTTCGGGCGGGAAGTAGTCATTGGATGTTCCTTCACCCCGGATGGCGGCGATAGGCAGAATAAAATCTCCCAAGTCGTTCTTCTTTTTTAGACCACCACACTTGCCCAGAAAGAGGCAGCCTTTTGGTTTTACGGCTGAAAGGCAGTCCATGATGGTGGCGGCATTGGGACTTCCCATGCCAAAGTTGATAATCGTGATCCCCCCGGCGGTCGCACTGCGCATGGCCTTATCCTGACCGTGGACTTCAACATTATTCCATTCGGCAAATTTCTTTACATAGTTATCAAAGTTGGTCAGGAGGATGTATTCTCCAAAGGCGTCCAGGGGCAGCCCGGTATAACGGGGTAACCAATTCTCTACAATTTGTTCTTTCGTCTTCATTTCTTTTACTTTCGTTTAGCAATGACTCCCCTCAATCTTCCATCCCAGGACTTTAAAATTAAGAAGAGTGAAGGCAAGGTGTGGATTTTTGATGGAGTCCGCAAAAAATTTGTTGTCCTTACGCCCGAAGAATGGGTCCGTCAGCATTTTATCCACTATTTAATTGAAGAACAGCTTTACCCAAGGTCCCTTTTTCGGATCGAAGGCAGTCTGAATTATAACCAGATGCAAAAGCGTTCCGATATTCTGATCTACGACCGGGAGGGAAAACCCTGGATGCTGGTGGAGTGCAAGTCGCCGTCCATCAAGCTCAGCCAGCGGGCATTTAACCAGGTCGCCATCTATAATATGACGATTGGCGCCAAGTACCTTGCGGTCACCAATGGGATGGTACACTATTGCTATCTGGCGCCACAGCCGGGAGGAGAAGGGAAGTTTTTAGAGGACTTTCCTGAATTTGAAATGTAGGCTTCAATCACTCGCCAATAGATAGATCACTGCGATATCTGGTTGCCCATGTCGAAGCCCATGCCCATCCCCATTCCGGAACCGTCAATACCGGGATTTTCGGCTACTTTCTCGATGGATTTCGCTATTTCATCTGCGCCAGTTTGCCCAGGTCGATTGGATGTGTAAAAGTTAATAGAAACCGCTGTATACGAAAGTATGTACAGTGGTGTGGGGGGACAGCGGTGATGAGCCGCTTCCTACCCGATTAGGAAACCTTTTGGTTTCTCAAAATAATTAACAGAATATTTTTATAGACCCGGCAATTGAAATAATTCTAAACCGACGGAACATTTTGAAATTAACGACGACGCAGGTTGTTACTTGAACTTTACTATCCATTGAATAGTGAATGCCTTTTTATCGGTTTTCCCTGTCGTAATAACATTGCGTGGTATACGCTGGGGACATCACTTGCCCACTTCCGAAGGACTAAAATAATGGTGATAATTTCAAGTCGTGTGGCAATTCCCACATAAAAGCAAAATTCAAATAAGATTATGGCGTTGTCGGTAGCCATTATTTGAATAATCGTCGCGAATAGGATCAGGGTCCATATTTTTGATGCAATGGCATGGGTGGCTATTTCCTTCCTGAATTTGAGATAGCAAATCAGGTAGGCCAGGGCTTCTGTACTGAGCAAAATAATGAGTTTCAGATAATGGTCATGAAAGAATTGTGGCGAAGCAATGTACGTGGCGATGGCTACGAGAATGAAAAATATCTGGTCTGCGGATGAGTCAAGCCTCCGTAAATATTCAGTGGACGCCTGCAGTTGTCTCGCTATAATTCCGTCAAAAATATCTGTGAGAAGTCCGGCAGTGAAGAGAATAACCGCCAGCCTATTGTAATTTGAGACATGAAGCGCGCTGCAGACAACGAGTACCAGTCCTATGGCAAGCCTGGAATAAATGAGGACCTTAGGAATTTGGTTCATAAGTAGAACTGACTGTCACTTTTGTTATTTGCTAATTTTAAACTCCCATTCCCAAACAGGTCCATCTTCCGGATCATTAACTATCCCAATAAATTCAAATTTTGATGCTGTTTTCTGCCTTCCTTGACTATTATTTCAATGATTTCAACGATATCCTTTTTTGAAGTCCTGAAATTTACAATGCATCCTCTTAAACAATACTTTTCTTTTACAATAGCATTGGATAGGAACACTTCACCTCCCTTTTGCAATGCATTCAGTATTTCTTCATTCAACTGGTTCAAATAGGCTTCATTATTTTGAGAATCCTGCCCATACGCCAACGGCACATATCGAAAAGTCGTTATGCTTAAACTTTGCGATATAGACTCAAATTCCGGATGATCTTTGGCGAGGTCAAATAATAACTTTGATAACTCAATGTCCTCTCCAATCATTTTGCGGTAGCCACTTCGCCCTACTTGTTGCAACGCAAGCCACACTTTTAGTGCTCTAAACCCTCGTGAATTCTGAAGGCCGTATTCGTAATAATTTTGAGTTAAAGGTCCATCGTTATTACCAAAGTTATAATAGACAGGATGAGAACTGAAGGTTTCAATCAGATGATTTGGATTTTTGACTAGAGTACAACCTGCCTCCAGCGGACTGTAAAGCCATTTATGTGGGTCGAGCGCAATCGAATCTGCGTCTTGAATTCCTTCAAATAGATTCTTAAGCTCAGGAATGACCGCTGCGGGAATTCCGTAGGCACCATCTATGTGAAACCATAAGTCATACGTTTTGCAAATGGCAGCTATGCCTTTGAGATTGTCAACAGCCCCTGTACTCACATCTCCGGCGGTACCAACCACCAGGATGGGTTTGCAACCATTTTTTAAATCGATTTTTATAGTTTGTTCCAGAACTTCATTGTCCATTTTATTATCGGCATCGGTTTGTATCCAACGAATGGATTTGGTGCCCAGGCCAAATAAAATCGCTGCCTTTTCAATCCAGGTATGAGTAGTCTTTGAACAATAGATAACCAATTTAGCAGACTCATTGGATATTCCTTCTTCCTTAATATTCTTAGGAGCTTTAGCAGTTCTCGCTGCCAGGAAAGCTGTAAAATTGGCCATATTGCCTCCACTCACTAATATTCCGCCATAGCTTGGGGAAACGCCAATAAATTCGGCAAGCCATTTCACCGTTTGTTTTTCAATTTCGGTGGCTATGGGACTTAATATCTGCGCGCCAACATTTGGGTTAATGGAGGCTGCCAACAAATCTGCCAGGGCGCCAATGGGTGCTGCAGAAGAAGTTATATAGCCTAAAAATTTTGGATGACCATTTAACAGGGAATGGTTGAGCATGAGCGCGGCTGCTTTTGAAAGTAATTCTTGCGGAGGCGAACCATATTCAGGGAGGGATGAAGTTCCAAGGATTTGTTGCAATTGCTTTGGTGACTCTCCGGTAGTGACACGTTTTTCCTCAATGGTACTAATGAAATTGGAGATTGTATCAATTAGTTGATGACCAATTTTTTTAAATTCCTCTTTGTCAATTTCGATTGGTGTTTTCCGATTATTGCTCATGGAATATGCTTCATTTCCTAATGCAGGTTTTTGAAAGGCCTTTAGATGTCAATAAAGAAATAAGCTTTTGCGAAAAAAATCCTTCTGCAAGGAAGAATAGAAAAGAGAATGCAATCAATATTGGGAGTCCAGTTAAAAGTGGATGTAGTTTTGTTGAATATCTAAAGAAGGATTCCAACGGACCCAGATTGTTTAACAGTCCGATAATCCCTATGGAAGCTCCACCGGATATAAGGATTTCTGCCTGCCAACTTTCTTGTTGCAGTTTTTCTAACCATGATGGCATTTCTCCATCTTGTTGTTCCTTTTGATTTTCGTTCATTAGGAAATTGGAATGCTGAAGGTCACGTATCAGTGGTTACTTGGCAAACTATTTTGTCCGGTAGCGGTGTAATTCGAAGCAATTCCTCCCACCGTGACAAACGAAATTAGTTAAATAATTTATGCCGAACGAGAAATAGAATGAATTCAAGGACTCAAATTTTTTGGTGCAAGTGGAATAAGATCAAATAATAAGCTTTGCTTCCAAGGTATGCAAGGTCATTGATGGTACGATGCAATCACCACTTAGGCTTAATGGAGTAAAGTGATGTTCCGTCAGGGTCTTTGAAATGTAGAAATTGTCCTCCTTCTTCCTTTCGGTCAGGATGTTGTCATGGCTAGGATGTAACCCTATGACAAGACCCGGAGTAGTCAACTGAGCGTAATAGCTGCCCATCGATTTTTATTGGTCAAGCCTTTGGACTTGTAAAATGAAATAGATCGGTCAATAACAACTTCTCCTGCAACAGAACTTGGCTCGGCTACAGGAGATTCTCTTTCTTGACATGAATAAATTGTCGCTGTCAAAAGTATTATGAGAAATGTAAAATAAGTTTTCATATTTCCTTGCAACTTTTCTATTCCAAATCGTTGTTATTCAGATTGGGTTCTTGTAACAGTAGCTTTCATTGACTATTATGAAACTAATTTTGATTCTTTGCTTAACCTCTTTGAGAGTAGCCTCCTTCTTTGAACCTTTTTGAAGAGTTCAACCTGTTTCTTAAAATTCAGAATCATACGGATGTTCATTTTCAAATCTTCAAATTGATCCATTTTCAAATTAAAAATTTGTCAATAAATCAACGAATTAACCCATTAACTCTTTCGCTTCCGTGTATGGTAAATTAAACGAATCTGCCACCGCCTTATACACCACTTTCCCCTGGATTACATTCAACCCTTTACGCAACTCGGAACTCTCCGTACAGGCCTTCTTCCAGCCCTGGTTCGCAAGCTTTATCGCGTAGGGTAGGGTAGCATTCGTCAACGCCAGCGTAGAGGTGTAGGGAACGGCCCCCGGCATGTTGGCGACACAGTAGTGAACAACATCGTCAATAATGTAGGTAGGATTTTCGTGCGTCGTAGGCTTGCAGGTCTCAATGCATCCTCCCTGATCTACGGCCACATCTACCAACACCGTACCGGGACGCATCGTCTTGAGCATGTCTTTGGTGATCAGCTTGGGTGCTTTCGCGCCAGGTACCAACACAGCGCCAATGATCAGGTCGTGGGTCTTTACCAACTCACGCAACACATAGTCGTTGGAAACCATCGTATGCACGTTCTTCGGCATCACATCGTCGAGGTAGCGCAGCCGATTGATGTTCACGTCGGTGATGGTCACATCAGCGCCCATACCTGCCGCAATTTTTGCGGCATTGGTTCCGACTACGCCGCCGCCGAGAATCAAAACTTTTGCGGGCATTACGCCCGGTACACCGCCCAGCAAGATGCCACGGCCTTTTAAGGGCTTCTCAAGATATTTGGCTCCTTCCTGGATCGACATCCTTCCCGCTACCTCACTCATCGGTATGAGTAAGGGAAGACTTCCATCCACGCGCTCCACAGTTTCATAGGCAAGACATACGGCTTCCGTATTAATCATGGCGTGGGCCAAGGGCTCGTAAGAGGCGAAGTGAAAATAAGTAAACACCAACTGGTCTTTGCGAATGAGATTATATTCCTGTTCAACAGGTTCTTTAACCTTAATGATCATCTCGGCAGAGCTGAATACCTGTTCGGCTTTGGAGAGAATCTTGCCACCGGCTTTGACATATTCATCGTCGGCGAAGCCACTGCCTTCTCCGGCGCTATTCTGAATATATACTGTATGGCCCCTACGGGTCAGTTCCTGTGTTCCGGCCGGTGTCAATGCTACCCGGTTCTCATTGTTCTTGATTTCTTTTGGTACGCCGATAATCATGAGCGAAATGTTAAAGTGTTGAAGTCCTGAGTTCTGGGTTCCGAGTTCCGGGTTTTGGGTCTGTTTCTGGGAAGCAAACTCGGAACCCTGAACTCAGAACCCGGAACTTGGAATCATTTGCGCCGCCAAAGTTATAAGTTTTCAGTGTAGTTTTATCTTATTGTGAACCCCCATTCCACCTACGCTTTCTACGGCTCCCTCCGCAAGGGCATGATCAATTACCATGAGTTTGAGAGTGGACTGCTTTTTTTATACCTGGACGTGATTCCGGGTTTTCAATTATATAGGTTGGAACATTATCCTTACGCGGTCAGAACAGGCAGCCCTGATGACTTTCTCACTGTGGAAGTATTCGAAGTTACCAATCCAGAAACTGAAAGATCAATTCACGAGCTGGAAATAGGGGTGGGGTACCTTTACGATGAAGTGGAAATTCGGGGACAGCAGGTGGGGATTTATCTTTTTGAATTTGCCGGCCCGGAACCTTTGGTAAAAAGCGGGGATTGGGTCCAATTCTTTGGTTCCAGATAGATTGGCTGCTATTTAATTTGGTTAAAAATTTGAATATTGAACCCTCCAGTGAATTTCCCTAATTTTGAAAAAGACGGAAGACTTTAGACTTTAGACATAAGACATAGGTATTAAAATAATACATACCAAAAGCCAATCGCCAACTTGCCTCAGACAAAAACCATCAAATCCCGTTTTTCTGAAAAGAGGGTCACCGCTATCCTGGCAGACTACCGCTTGGCGTGCGCGAGCCGTGAGGCCAGCATCATCGGCCGCAAGGAAGTGTTTATGGGCAAAGCCAAGTTCGGCATCTTCGGTGATGGCAAGGAAGTGGCTCAGTTGGCCATGGCAAAAGTTTTCAGGGCTGGCGACTTTCGCTCAGGCTATTACCGCGACCAGACGTTGATGCTGGCCATCGGCGAGCTGACCCTCCAGCAGTACTTCGCACAATTATATGCCCATACGGATGTGGAAGCCGACCCTGCTTCTGCCGGCAGGCTAATGAATGGACACTATGCCACCCGCTTGCTCGATGAACACGGTGCCTATAAGAAACTTTCAAAACTAAAAAACAGCAGCGCCGATGTTTCACCTACCGCAGCGCAGATGCCGCGGCTGGTGGGTCTGGCATATGCATCCAAACTTTTTAGAAACAATCCTGAATTAAGTTCTCTAACCGATCTTTCCACGAAAGGAAACGAAATTGCCTTTGGCACCATCGGCAACGCCTCCACTTCGGAAGGTATGTTTTTTGAGGCAGTCAACGCAGCGGGCGTATTGCAGATACCGATGTTGATGGCGGTGTGGGATGACGGTTATGGCATCTCTGTGCCTCAGGAATATCAGACTACCAAGGGGAGCATCTCTGAAATTATGTCGGGTTTCCAGCGCGAGAATGGCCAAAAAGGATTTGAAATATTCAAAGTCAACGGGTGGGATTACGAAGCCCTTTGCAAAACTTTTGAAGCGGCAGAAAAAATTTGCCGTGAAGAACATGTTCCTGTCCTCGTCCATGTGGAAGAAATGACGCAGCCGCAGGGACATTCAACTTCTGGTTCACACGAACGGTACAAATCAAAAACGCGGCTCGCCTGGGAGACTGAACATGATTGCATCCGCAAGATGCGACAGTGGATTCTGGAGAACGAACTATGTTCATCCGATGAGGTAAATGAAATAGAAAAGGAAGGCAAGTCATTCGCGAAAGCGGAAAAAGAGGCTGCATGGAAAGCCTTTAACAAAGCCATCCAGCACGACCAGCGTGAGTTGACGGAATATCTTACGGTAGCCATACACCTCGAGCCTGCCATCGAAGAGATAAAGTATGAATTGGAAAAGACCATCAACCCCTTACGGCTGGATGCGGTAAAGGCGGCGAAAAAATCCTTAAGACTTTTGAGAGACCAGCCTTCGGTTGTCCGCGACAATATCATCCGGTGGGTTGAACGCACCTCCTCAGAAAACCTCGAACGTTACAGCTCACATCTTTATAGCGAATCGGAATGGTCGGCTTTGAAAGTGCATGAAGTTAAGGCTGTGTATGCTGAAAATGCGTCGCTGGTTGATGGCCGCGAGATATTGCAAGCCTGCTTTAAAGCGGCCCTTAGCCGGGATCCCAAAGTCCTCGCCTTCGGTGAAGATGTTGGAAAGATCGGAGATGTAAACCAGGGTTTTGCCGGCATGCAGGAGAAGTTTGGCGAACTGCGCGTCACCGACACGGGCATTCGCGAGTGCACCATTCTGGGTCAGGGTATAGGACTCGCCTTACGAGGTTTGCGCCCGATCGCAGAGATTCAATACCTGGATTATCTTCTATACGCCATTCAGATTATGTCGGATGATTTAGCCTGTCTGCAGTACCGCACCAAGGGAGGGCAGAAGGCGCCGCTGATCATTCGTACCCGCGGCCACCGGCTCGAGGGGGTGTGGCATGCCGGTTCGCCTATCAGTATGGTGTTGGGAAGTATTCGTGGCATCTATGTGCTCGTTCCCCGCGACATGACTCAGGCGGCAGGATTTTACAATACCATGCTGCAGTCGGACGATCCCGCTTTGATCATTGAATGTCTTAACGCATACCGCTTAAAAGAAAAGTTACCAAATAATGTAGGTGAATTTACCGTTCCGTTGGGAGTACCCGATATACTCAGGGAAGGAAGTGATGTCACGGTTGTGACCTATGGTTCCATGTGCCGCATAGTGTTGGAGGCCGCCAATGACCTTGAAAAACTGGGTATCTCTTGTGAAGTGATTGATGTGCAGACGCTCCTGCCATTTGATATTCATCATGCCATTGTGGAGTCAGTGAAAAAGACAAACCGCATTGTATTTGCTGATGAAGATGTGCCAGGCGGTGCCACATCATTCATGATGCAAAAAGTACTCGAAGAGCAGGGAGCCTATCAATACCTCGATAGCAGGCCCGTTACCATTACAGGAAAAGAACACCGTCCCGCTTATGGCAGTGATGGCGACTATTTCACAAAACCTAGCCCTGAAGAGATCGTCGATAAAATTTATGATCTGATGAGGGAGACCGACCCGGGAAAGTATCCGGCGATCTATTAATAACTGCGCACTTCGGCGTTGGACATTGGGCGTTGGAAATTGATTTGGCCGTTGGGTCTTGGCCTTTGGGTAATACATTGTACTATTGGCCTGACCCAAGGCAGATCATATTTTTTATATAAATTTTTTGAATATCAATGTCGAACGCCGAATCACGAAGCTAGTAGTAGCCAAAGGCTAACAGCCAAAATCATCCACTTTTCTTAATCGACTGAAGCGTGAACTCCGGCGTTTCGATAATGTTACTTTTATGAAGGGCCCTATCCTGAATGATGATGCGCAACTTCAAGGTCTTAATGCTAAATAATATAAGAAATCCCACGGAAGGCATCCCATACCGTATCGTTCCTTCCATAGGCGTCTTGACATAAGGTTGCTTGAAGAGTCGTGGAAAGCGTCCATCATAGGAAAGCCCGCAGTTGGGGAAAACAAATTCTTTCTGCCAGTCAAACTCCTTAAAAGTGCCGTCGGTATTTTTGATCAGATAGTGGATAAAAATGTTATTGTGGTCCGGGTTAAGCTGGAAATAGATTGTGTCGGTCTTGTTATTGATCGTAGTAATTTCCCAGTTGATGCAGTTATAAGGGGTAACGAATTTAGGAAGCGTATCATAGTTGGGATTGGTGCGCTTGGTTTTATACGTTACAAAGGTCCTATCTGAAAACTGGAAATAGTATTTATTGTTGTATGGAATAGCGTTGTCGGCTGAAATACTGGCCGAAAGCCCCATATCGCCATCTCCGTCCTTAAATCGAACAGAAACTATCAGTGAGTCTGCCAGGGAAGGATCGGAAACGTCTTTGAAAATAATGTTGTCATATTCAATAGTGGGTACAGGCGAATACTCAGGAGGCTGAAAACAGGACGCCAGGAGAAGAGCGCCCAAACCAAACACGACGAATCCAATGCTTCTGAGCTTCATTTTATACATTTGCCAAGCCGTAAAATTGTAAACGCTTGCAGACTTTTGAAAGCATTAGCGAGGATTTATATCCAATAAACGAAGAATCCTTTAAGAAAATTGCTTTGAGGCTCTTTCGCCTTCAGGCCGTTTCCAATCCTATATACAAAAGTTATCTCACCGCATTGGGGGTAGATAGGGAAGAGGTTCGGACAATTCAACATATCCCTTTTCTGCCCATCACATTTTTTAAATCACAAACTGTATGCTGTGGTGATTGGAAACCAGAAATAACTTTTACCAGCAGTGGGACCGGGATGCAGGAAGTGAGCCGTCATGCAATACCTTCCTTATCATTTTATTTGCGACATAGTCAGAAAATTTTTGAGGATAATTTCGGTCCCTTATCCCAATGGCATGTGTTGTGTCTGCTGCCATCATATTTGGAGCGAACAGGGTCGTCGCTGGTGAAGATGGCCGATCATTTTATCAAAGAGAGCCGATCTCCTTTTTCAGGATTTTACCTCAACGACCTTGACGGACTTGCCCATCAGCTTGAAGAATTACGGGGTAAAGGAAAGGTTTTGTTGCTGGGAGTTTCTTTTGCGCTGCTAGACCTCGCCGAGCAGTTTGAGCTTGACTTAAGTCATTGCAGGGTAATGGAAACGGGCGGCATGAAGGGAAGACGATTGGAGATTACCCGGGCAGAACTGCATGAGATCTTATGCGTCAACTTTAATATTAATAAGGTATGCTCAGAATATGGTATGACCGAGCTTCTTTCTCAAGCCTATTCTACCGGGGATGGATTGTTTTGCTGCCCTGCGTC
>JAYWDP010000272.1:0-5422 GCA_043779775.1 Cyclobacteriaceae bacterium | reverse complement strand
AGGAGTTGAAGGACAAGTATGGACTACCTACACTCACTTTTGATGCTGAGCTGAAGGAAAATGAGCTTAAGATGCGCAAGGACATGATGAATGATGCGGCTGAAATGCTTGATGCAGCGGGCGTGAAAAACATTATGACCCACGATCGAAACATAGGGGTAGGCCTGGGTATTCACGAAATGGGGACAGCGCGAATGGGCAAAGACCCAAAAACTTCCGTGTTGAACAAGTTCAATCAGGTGCATGCCTGTAAGAATGTGTTCGTCACGGATGGATCCTTTATGACCTCTGCAGCGTGCGTGAATCCATCACTCACGTATATGGCTTTTACGGCCCGGGCTGTTGATTATGCCGTGAGTGAATTAAAGAAAGGCAACTTATAATTTGATTTAAATTAAAAATTATGAACAGAAGAGAAGCGTTGCACCGTGCAGGACTTGTGCTGGGATATGCTGTATCTGCTCCGGTATTAGCCGGCATAATGAATGGATGCAAGGCTACCCCAGAACTTACTTATAAGCCAGTCTTCTTCACCGAGGACCAGGCCAGAATTGTGAGCGAAGTGGCAGAAATTATTATTCCCAAGACTGATACACCAGGTGCAAAAGAGGTTGGCGTCCCTGGTTTCATTGATAAGATTTTAAAGGAGTGTTTCAAAAAAGAAGATCAGGACCTTTTTCTGACAGGCCTTAAGTCATTCCAGGACGATGCCCAGACAGCCTACGGAGATTCCTTTCTGGATTTGGATCCTGCCAGGCAGCAAGAGCATGTCAAGAAGGTTCATGATGCCGCACTTGACGCACAAAAGAAGGACGAACATATAGTGCGGCCGTTTATTTTGAGGTTAAAAGAACTTACGCTCGTCGGTTTCTTCACTTCAGAACCTGGTGCTACACAAGTCCTCCATTATGAAGCAGTTCCGGGTGCCTATCATGGGTGCGTGCCGTTGACAGAAGTCGGGAAAACCTGGGCGACCTAAATGAGTTCAAAGTTTAAAGTTCAAAGTTTAAGGTTGGTCATACCCGAAACCTTGAACTTTAGACCTTGGACGTTAAACCTGCGTCCCCGCCCTTCGCTGAAAGAATGGTCGTAAAATAGTGCGATCCAGAATGATAAATGCGAGCACCAGGTTTATTCCTACGATGATGTTAATGATCAACTTTCCATTGACAGAGAAACTGGGCAGTGATTGTTGAAAATATTTTTGAACCGGCGACAACTGTTTCAGGGAGACCATGCCTGTAAACTGATCGAAAGTCCCGGCGCTTATCATGACTACCAGAATGCCGGCGGCGGCTATTATTCCAGCCAGCAACAGCAGCCCGTTTCGTGGTGATAAGTTTGAGGAGAAAGGGAGTCTGTGCAGATTTTGCATGACTTTCATGGTAAAGGCAGGAGAAGGAGACTCCAATCTCGAGTGCACGAGGGTCTCATGAAGGAGACGTAATTCTTCCAGTCGGCTTTTTACCAGCGGCGACTTTTCAAGCTCCATCTTTAGTTGATGAAGTGTTATTTCATCCAGATTTCCATCCAGGTAATCCAGTAATCGGTCATCCAGGGCTGTAGGAATCTTTTCCATAATTATAAAGTTACTGCTTCTTCTTTTAATATTTTTTTCAATTCACTGGCGAGTCGATGGCGTGCGCGATGGATCCGTACTTTCAAGCTGTTCATATTCTGCCCCATCATTTCAGCGACCTCTTCCAGGGAAAATTCTTTAATATAATAGAGTTGTATCGCCAGCCGGTCGGCTTCATTGAGTTTTTCCATGGCAGCGGATACAAACAACTGTTTATCATTTTCCTCCAACAACGATTCCTGTTCAGCGGCACAGTCATGATGTTCAATGCTGGAAAGCACATTCCTGTTTTTCCTTTTATAACTCACCGCCGTGTTAAACACAATCCGATACAACCAGGTCGAAAACCGTGCCTGCCGGTTGAAGCTCTTCAATGAATGAAAGGCTTTGATGAAGGCATCTTGTGCCGCCTCCTCGGCTTCTGGCCGGTTATTAAGCACTTTGAGAGCGATGGTAAAGGCATAACTTTTGTATAAGTCAATCAGGCGGCTATAAGGCTCCTGTTTACCGGCCAACAACTGATCGATCAAATCGTTTTCTTCCTGCAGGGAAATCACGGACGTTTGACGCTTTGATTCGGTCTGAAGTTACAGAAAGGTGAAGGATAAAGATTATTTGAATTATTGTTATTGGGTGTAACCAATCCCCACTTCAGGTGCGTCCAAGGGGCAAAAAACAAAATAGTTATGGATTCAGAAACAGTAATTGTCCCGGTTTTAGGTGTAATGCTCCCTATTATCATTACCCTGGGCGCCTTTATCATGATTGTATATCTGCGGAAGTATGAAAATATTGAGCGGATGCTGATTATTGAAAAGGGCCTGGCCCCCGATATTTTCAAGAGGGAGAGGATCTCCGTCAGTGCCCTCCGGTGGTCTTTGTTGTTGATTGGTGTAGGCATCGGATTTTTAATGGGCTACTGGCTCGACCGATCATTTGATATGGAAGAAGTAGGCTATTTCTCCATGTTATTTATCTTCGGCGGATTGGGTTTGGGGGTAGCGTATTTTGCTGAAGAAGCGAAGAATAAAAAAGTTTAAAGAAAGTGCTTATGTGTTAAAGTGTATAAGTTCGATGCTGTGTCTCGTCCTGAAATAGGTTTACGGAAAAACGTAAATTTATTTCGCACTTTAAAAAATCCATTGCATCACTGTGATCGCAAGGATGGTAATAATCACCAGACAGCACAGATTCAGCAATAATCCCGTTCTGATCATATCTTTCATTTTTATGTATCCGCTGGCAAAGAGTACGGCGTTGGGGGGAGTAGAGATAGGCATCATAAAAGCACAACTGGCAGCAAACGTAACCGGCATGGCCAGCCAGATGGGGTTGATGTGAAACCCATCGGCGATCCCAAAGACAACCGGAACGAAGATCGTGACCAGCGCAACATTGCTCATGAGTTCCGTCATCCCCATAGCGATGGCAGTCAAAGAAAAAATCAGGAGGCTTACATTGATGTTTTCCTGGTGTGAGAAATAATTCCCAACAATCTGAACAAGCCCTGATTTTTCCATACCGTCGGCGAGGCACAAGCCACCGCCAAAAAGCAGGAGGATACCCCAGGGCAATTCTTTCATATCAGACCACTCCAGAAGAAATTTTTGATTTTTTAAGTTAACAGGAAGCAGGAACATCAAGATGCCGCCTGCCATGGCGATGGTAGTGTCATCTAAAATATTTTTTCCAAATAAACCATTGAGGTTCTGTCGAAAGATCCAGAAAAAGCATGTAACGGAAAATACCATAAGGACCATCTTTTCTTCTTTGGCAAGATTTCCAAGGTCATGAAGTTTGCGATGGATAAGGTCTCTGGATCCTTCAATAGACGGAAGGTGGTTTCTGTATAAAACTTTCGTGATAATGAGATAACAGGCGGTCAATGACAATACCATCAGCGGAATTCCAACCACCATCCATCGGGTGAAACTTACATCGAGATCGTAAAATCTTTTCATAAATCCCACCATGACCATGTTGGGGGGCGTGCCGATGATCGTGGCCATTCCTCCGATGCTCGCCGCATAGGCAATGGAAAGCATAAGACCGGTAGCAAACTTTTTGAATCGCGGATCATTTTCCTGTCCCATTTCTTTGGCCAGCAGGGAGGTGACTGACGCAGCAATTGGCAGCATCATGATGGCGGTGGCGGTGTTGCTGATCCACATGCTGATCAGGGCAGTGGAAATCATGAAACCCAAAATAATTCCATTACCGCTGGTACCGGTAAGGCGAATTAGACTGAGGGCGATCCGTTGGTGGAGGTTGTGTTTTTCAAGGCCGAGACCGAGGATGAAGCCTCCCATAAAAAGGAATATTACGGGGTCGCCATAGGGCGCGGAGGCTTCCCGCACCGTGGAGACTCCCATCAATGGGAGTACCACCATAGGTAACAAAGCACTCACCGGAATGGGCATGGCCTCGGTCACCCACCAGGTTATCACCCAGGCGCCCAATGCCAGGACGATGATGCTTTTCTCTGAAAGGATGCCGGGCGTTACGGAGAAAAGAATCAGAAAGAAAAACACGGGGCCAAGTACGAGCCCAATCAGTTTGGTTTTTGAGAGCAAGTCGTTCAATGGAGTATTGTTTGCCCGGCAAGTTAAGTGAACGCCAAAGCTATGCAAACAAAAACATGCTCCGTCCTTATCCGAAGATTCAGCCCGCCATAAGTTCTTTGGCATTTTCGCGCGCCAGATTTGAAGGTTTGGCACCACCAATCATTTTCGCGATTTCTTCAACCCGCTCATCCCCGCTAAGCTCTTTGATTTCACTTACGGTTTTACGGCTTGAGTTGTCTTTATAAACGAGGAAATGCTGATCGCCACGGGCTGCGATTTGTGGCAGATGGCTGATGGCAACCAATTGATGGCGTTGGGCCATAGCCTTCATCATTTTACCAAGCTGCATAGCAATTTCCCCTGAAACTCCTGTGTCGATTTCGTCCAGTACGAGGGTGGGCAGGGCTATTTTTTCAGCAAGGATATATTTGACGCAAAACATAACCCTGGAAAACTCACCTCCCGAGGCAACTTCTTCGAGAGGGCGAGGTGCTATCCCTTTGTTGGCGCTGAAAAGAATTTCTACCTGGTCAATTCCCGTAGGCCCCGGTTCGGTTTTCTTGTACTCAATTTGCAAGGCTGCTTCGGGGATACCCAGGTCGCGCAGCAACTTAACCAGTTGATGGGTCAACGGAATAAAAACTTTTTTGCGGGCAGCGCAAAGTTTTTCTGCTATGGCGTGAAGTTGTTTCTCATTTTCTACCAATATTCGTTTGGCGGTCGCCAGGTTCTCGTCCAGATTAATGGTTTTTAGTGCCTGTTGGGCCAGGGTACCCTGCAATAATAGCAATCCTTTGATTTCATGGATGTGATGTTTTTGCATCAGGCTGTATAGCAAATCGAGGCGGCCCTGAATCATCTTTGTTTTCCCAGGATCAAACTCAATCTGTTCTTCTTCCTGTTTGATCTCATCAAGAATATCACGGAGCTCGATGCGAAGGCTTTCAAGGCGTTGGGCCAGCTTTTCATAAGAGGGTGAATACCCTCTCACAGGATTCAGAAGATTGATGGATTCTGATAAGACATTCTGGACGGAGGTTTCAGCCTGGTCCAGCATAGCCATCAGTTGGTTCAGGCGTGTTTTAATGTCTTCGCCATGCTCGCTGACTTTGAGATTCGACTCCAGCTCCTCCTGTTCATTTTCGCGAAAAGAAGCTTTTTGAAGTTCGTCCAGTTGAAATTTTATAAAATCAAATTCCTTTTTTAATCGTTCAGCTTCAGCCGATAGATCATCGGATTTTTTTTTCGCCTGCTGATAATCTTTCCATTTCTGCTGATA
>JAYWDP010000271.1:0-5423 GCA_043779775.1 Cyclobacteriaceae bacterium | reverse complement strand
TCTCCTGCCAAAATCTGGAAGAGCGACGTGATGGCCTGACTGTCTTTGCTTAAGAAGGCAATCTTGTCTCCTTTGTTTACATATAAATCAAAGTCTTTCCAAAGCGAAGCTCCATGTACAGAACTGTGAAGATTTTCAATATGCAAAATCTGATCGCCAGCCGTGCGTGCCTGTTGAAATATGATGGCCGGATACCGTCGGGTGGAGGGCTGTATGTCGTCGATATTGATTTTCTCCAGCAACTTTCTTCTGCTAGTAGCCTGTCGCGACTTGGAAGCATTCGCACTGAAGCGCATGATGAAAGCCTGTAATTCTTTCTTCTTGTCTTCTGCTTTCTTATTCGCCGAGGAGCGCTGAGACAAGGCCAACTGACTAGACTGATACCAGAATGAATAATTTCCGGTATATAGCTTCACCGCGCTGAAATCAATGTCCACAATATGCGTACACACCGTATCCAGAAAATGGCGGTCGTGAGATACTACGATGACCGTATTTTTAAATTCAAGCAAAAAATCTTCCAGCCAACCCACAGTTTTTAAATCCAGGTCATTGGTTGGTTCATCGAGGATCAGGATGTCAGGGTTTCCGTAAATAGCTTGTGCAAGTAGCACCCTCACTTTTAGGTTACCGCTCAGTTCTTTGAGCAGTTTGAAATGGTCGTCTTCAACGATTCCCAAACCGCTGAGAAGCGAGGCGGCATCTGATTGGGCATTCCAGCCATTCATTTCCGCAAATTCTCCTTCTAATTCGGAAGCCCGGTGACCATCAGCATCGGAGAAATCGGGTTTGGCATAGATGGCATCTTTTTCCTGCATCACAGTCCACAGCAGGCTATGACCCATCATAACGGTGTCGATCACGGAAACTTCATCGTAGGCATAGTGGTCCTGGCGCAATACTGCCATGCGTTTGCCGGGCTCAATGGTGACATTTCCCCTGGTGGGGTCCAGGTCGCCGGAGAGTATCTTTAAAAAAGTGGACTTACCGGCGCCGTTGGCACCGATCACTCCGTAGCAGTTTTCACTGGTGAAATTGATATTCACCTCGTCAAACAACACACGTTTACCGAACTGGAGGGAGAGGTTATTGGCCGCAATCATGCTTTTTCAAAAATTAAGGGGTAAAAGTACGAAAAAGCTGCGGGTTGATATGATTGAGGGGAGCTTTTGTGGATTCTCATGAAAGGACAAAGATCAATCAAAGATCCTGCTGTTGTAATTCTCCTTTGTGTTGCTCTTGAAAATCCCTACTTTCATTTTTAACGACTATTAATAATATAATCATATGAAATACAGCTTCATACTTCTTGTTCTTCTCGCCTTGTCATCTTGTAAGAAACAAACGTATGATGTTGTCATTCGCGGTGGCACGGTCTATGACGGTTCCGGAAAGCCGGGCATGGCGACAGATGTAGCTATCAACGCAGATACAATTGCTTTTATCGGTGACCTATCAAAGGCGGCAGGCAAGACGGAAGTTGATGCCAAAGGCTTGGCTGTTGCCCCCGGATTTGTCAATATGATGAGTCATGCCGAAAAATCCCTTCTCATGGATGGTAATTCGCAGAGTGATATCCGTCAGGGTATCACGCTGGAAGTTTTGGGTGAGGGCTCCATGGGACCCCTCAACGATAGGATGAAGAAGGACTACACAAACGAAATGAAGCGGAGTCCGGACTGGACCTTTGACATAGACTGGACGACACTTGGGCAGTATCTTGAGTCACTTCAACGAAGGGGTGTGTCACCCAACGTAGCATCTTTTGTTGGGGCCAACACCATTCGCATCTATGAATTAGGATATGCAAACAGGGCCCCCAGCCCGGAGGAACTGGAAAGGATGAAGGTGTTGGTAAGAGAGGCCATGGAAGAAGGGGCGATGGGGGTGACCACTGCTTTAATTTATGCGCCTGATAACTATGCTACCACCGAAGAGTTGATTGAACTAAGCAAAGCGTCAGCGCCGTATGGTGGCATGTACATCTCGCACATGCGCAGTGAAGGGAACAATATTTTTGGAGCTGTGGATGAGACCATCCGCATCGCAAGGGAAGCAAGCGTGTCGGCAGAAATCTATCACCTGAAAATGGCGGGTAAGGACAACTGGTGGAAACTGGATACCATCATAGCAAAAATTGACCACGCAAATAAATCAGGTGTACATATCACAGCCAACATGTACAATTATACTGCCGGCGCGACAGGCCTCGATGCCACCATGCCTCCCTGGGTTCAAGAGGGGGGCATCAACGATTGGATCAAGCGAATGAAAGATCCTGTGATTCGAAAAAAAGTATTGAAAGAGATGCAAGCGCCCACCGACAAATGGGAAAATATGCTTCGTACGGCCGGCGGTGCAGAAAATGTGTTGATCCTTGGCTTCACAAAAGATTCTTTGAAACAATTCATTGGAAAAACATTGGCGGAAGTGGCCAAGATTAACGGCAAGTCACCGGAAGAAACGGCCATGGACCTCGTTATCGCCGACAGCACTCGCGTGGATGCGGCCTATTTCATGATGACGGAAGAAAACATCCAGCGGCAGATTGCCCTGCCTTACGTGAGCTTTGGATCGGATGCCGGATCACCTGCTGCTGCAGGAATATTTTTAAAGATCAAAGATCACCCCCGTGCCTATGGAAATTTTGCGCGCTTGCTGGGCAAATATGTGCGGGAAGAAAAAGTAATTCCCCTGGAAGAGGCTATACGAAAATTGTCATCGTTGCCAGTCGCCAATCTTAAAATTAAGAACCGCGGATTGCTAACCGCCGGCTATTTTGCCGACGTTGTAATATTTGACCCCGCAAAGATTGAAGACCATGCTACATTTGAAAACCCACACCAGTACAGCACCGGGATGCTACATGTATTTGTCAACGGACAACAGGTATTGAAAGACGGGGAGCACACGGGTGCAAGGCCGGGGAGAATTGTACGTGGACCGGGGTGGAAAGGGAAGTAGTAAGTAGTAAAGAAGTCTCCAAGTACTGATTAAAATAGCCTGATTATGAAATTGAAGTATCTATTATCTGCACTTTTATTCTTGATAGTAACTTCACCGGCCTATGCCCAAAAGACAGCCATCCTTTGCAAGACCCTTATTGACGGCACCGGAAAGACTATTGCAAATGCCATGATTATGGTTGAAGGTGAACGGATTATTTCTGTCGGCAAGAAAGAATCGATCCCTGCCGGTGCCACGGTCATTGACCTGGGCGATTATACTGCCATGCCAGGCTTTATTGATATGCATTGCCACCCACTTGGAAACGGAGATGATGACTATCAGACCTATCACCTAAAAAATTCTTCCGCTGATAAGGCTTTGCAATGTCTAAGCAATGTGCAGGGTATGCTCAGAGCGGGATGGACTTCCCTTCGAATTCCAGGCGACCTTGATGTAGGTTATGCCCATTTTGCCGTACGGGACGCCATCAATAAAGGAATGTATGTTGGCCCCCGGATTTTTGGTGCCGGCCACTGGATATCGGTTACCGGGGGTGGCGGGGACCTTAACTTTTTTTCCGATGAACAAAGTGGCGTCATTGTAGACGGCTTGGTGGTGGATGGTCCTGAAGAAATGCGCAAGGCGGTACGCAATGAAATAAAATACGGAAGTGATTGGATAAAATTGTTGGTGACGGGCGCATTCATGACCGCCGGTGACAATCCTCAAAACGTACATTTCAGCAAAGAGGAATTGCAAATGGCCATGGACGAAGCCAATCGCAGGGATGTACCCGTGATGGCGCATGCGCACTCTGCAGAAGGAATCAAGATGTCCATCCGTGCAGGGGCAAAAACTATCGAGCATGGTTCTTTCCTCGATGATGAAGGGATTGATCTTTTTGTGAAAAATGGAACCTGCCTCATTCCTACCTTAACCATTGGGAAGTGGTTTCTGGAATTTAATGAAAACAGCCAGGCGTTGTCTAAAGCAGTGGCACTCACAAAAAAATATCGGCCACAAATAGAGGCCATGCTTACCAAGGCGATCAAGGCAGGGGTCAAGGTGGGAGTGGGCAGTGATCTGACGGGTGAAAACCCGGAGTATCTGGCCAATGAATTTGTTGAATTGGTGCGCCTTGGCATGACCCCGATGCAAGCCATCTTGGCGGGTACAAAGGTAAATGCGGAAGCCCTCGGCAAACAACATGATTTCGGAACTGTTGAGACGGGTAAATTCGCAGACATCGTGGCGGTAATGGGAGACCCGATCAAGGACATTAATGAATTAAAGAAAGTGAAGTTTGTTATGAAAGGTGGTAAAGTGGTGAAGAACGAAAAGTGATAAACAGCAAGACCTGAGCAAGGCAATTTTAACGTTAAGCGGCCTGCCGAGGCGTAGCCAGATTTTATTTCCTTAGATGTTAGCACATGAAAAGTAGTTTTATATTTCCTGGAGGAATTCAAAGGCCCTGACTTCCATCCAATTTTCTTCTTTACCTGAAAGGGAGAAGCCGGTGTGCCCGCCGCGTGAAGGGGTTTCTAGAAAAACATGCTCGTGGGCTTTGAGTAATTCATAAGGATAGCATGCTTCAGATAAAAAAGGATCATTGAGAGCGTTTACGATCAGCGTAGGCAATTGAATGTACGGAATGTGGGGCAGGGGAGATGCTTTTTGGTAAAAATCTTCCGCATTTTTATAGCCATGCAACGGTGCTGTGTAGCGACTGTCAAATTCGTTGAATGTCTTGATGTTCTCATAGCCTTTATAGGACACGACCTGTGGAAACATTTCAGATTTCCATTTTATTTTTTTACTCAGTTTTTTTAAAAAACGGATGCGATATATCTTTTGAGCGGGCTTGTCCAGTTCTTTGGCGCTGGAGGGAAGATCACAAGGCACAGAAAATACAGCGGCACCCTTCAAAGTGACGGGCAATTGCCCGCTGTATTCTCCCAGGTATTTTAAACTCATACTACCGCCCATACTTATCCCGACCAGTACGATCGAATTGTATTGATTTTTCGATACGGCCTGCTGTACCACTGCGCTCAGGTCTTCGGTTGCACCGTGATGATAGAAACGGGGAAGGCGATTCATTTCACCACTACAGCCGCGGCAATTCCATACAAGGGAATCCCAACCACGCTGAAAAAAATACTTGGCCATGCCTTTGCTGTAGTGACGTTTGCTATTGCCCTCAAGACCATGAGAAAAGATCATGAGTTTGCTGGCATCGCTCTTCAGCCAATCAAGATCCAGAAAGTCACCATCAGCCAGTTCCAACCGCTCACGCTGATAGGCAACGCCATCAATTTTCCGAAACGCACTCGGCACCATAGTCTCAACGTGCCGGTTGAACAGATGAAACGGTGGCTTATAATCCGAATGTTTAATCAACGGCATAACCTTAAACCTTTTAAACTTTAAACCTTGAACATTGAACTATCTCGGTTTATAGAAGTAACTCAAAA
>JAYWDP010000270.1:0-14473 GCA_043779775.1 Cyclobacteriaceae bacterium | reverse complement strand
GGAATTTTTTTCCTTCCTTCATTTTTTCTTCTACTGCTGAACAAACATGATCTATGAGCTCGTCCTGGATTTCGTTGGCGATGATGCCCCTATAATTAAGGTCCTTAATAATATACGTGACATGATCGTTTGTAAGGTTAGTCATCCCATCGGTTTTTATTTTTTTTAAGATCCACGGTTATTTAATTCATCTGAACCTGCAATACGTTTCCCATCGTTTTTATAAAATCTATGAATTCATTTACACGGTCCTTCGCCAGGCTTTTGCCCATGGGTGTCAATGAGTAATATTTTCTGATCCGCTTACCCAGCATGACTGTTTCAGTTTTTAATAATCCTTCGGCCTCCAGTTTATGGAGCGTAGGATAAAGTGCTCCTTCCGTGAGCATGAGTCTGCCGATGGATAATTCCTTGACCCGCTGGGTAATTTCGTAGCCATACATTTTGCCATGGTCTTTCAAAACTTTGAGCAGAATGGTTTGTAAAGTGCCTTTGAGTAGTTCAGGGGAATGCATAAGATTTTATTACCTAAGTGAATTATGCATAAGACGCTTTGCAAGAGACTAAGGTTGCACAGAACCAGAGGTATTTTGGCGGCCCTTTGTGGAAAAGCGTAACTTCACTGGGTCAATAAAACGGAATGCGCGCGGTTTATGCCCTAATCACTGCAGTTTTTCTACTCTTGTGTGTGTTTTTCACCAAGTGGTACCTCTGCAACGTCAGGGGATTGTGCGAAATGGTCGCCAGCCTGGAGATTCTTGCTATGATTTTGGTCGCATTTCTGATTGGCAGCGCTGGCGCCTGGCTTCTAAATGAAAAAACCTTTCGATTCCTGAGGTCGCAATTAGGGGGTTTGCAGAAGGAGAGATCAAATCTTCAGGATCAATTGCAGCTTCTCGAAAAAGAAAATCTGTCGGCCCGCAAGCATGTGGCCGAGTGGCAGCAGGAGGTTTCATTACTGGCCCAGGTTAAAAAAGTGACAGAACCGCTATTGCTCGAAGCCAAGAATCAGGTCTCAACGTTGGAACAGGAATTGAAACGATACCAGCTACGTTATGATAATCTGAAGCAGGAAACCGAAGAGATCCGGTCTACTGCTGCCAAGTTAAAGAATGAACTTGCTGAAGAAAAAGAACGCGATGTCAGGCTCCAGTCTAACCTGAACGAAAAGAAGAATGCAGAAATAAAATCTGCTCTCGATAAACCGAACCTGTTGCGCTCACGCTTTACGCCATCTTCCGGGCAAACCAAAAATGATCTTACCCTTATTAGCGGCATCGGTCAGGCAATTCAGCGAAAACTTAACGAGTTGGGAATTTATTCCTTTAAGCAAATCAGTGAGTTAACTCCAGAGATGATCGAAAGTATCACCAGCAGCATCAGATTTTTTCCCGATCGCATCGGAAGGGATAACTGGATCGGGCAGGCAGCGGCACTGATGAGGCGGAAGTGAAAAGCTTCTTTCTCTGGTAATCCTCTAATTTTATGCTTTTAAAGCCACTTCTTAGCCAACTGACTTTGTAAGGTGCGAATAAAAAAATCTCCGATTACTCGGCATGCATACTAATATTTCTATACCTTAGCTATCGTTTGAAACGGGAAGAAACTATCGACTATAACATTAAGGCAGCCTGGCATGCCATCGCCCGCATGTACAATCAGCAAGCTTTAAAATACGGTGGGACAATGTCCATTGGCTTCGCGCTCTTAAATATTCATTCCGAGGAAGGAACACCGGCCACGAAAATCGGTCCGCTTATGGGATTGGAAACTCGCAGCCTCACCCGGCTATTAAAATCAATGGAAGAAAAGGGATTAATCACCCGTGCGACGGACAAGAACGACAAGCGATCCGTGAAAATCATGCTGACAAAGGAAGGAAAGAGGAGAAAAGAAAAGGCCCGCGAAACGGTTCTTCGTTTTAACGAAGCCGTTAGGGAAGAAATATCAGGACAGAAACTGCATGTTTTTTTCGAAGTGGTACAGGGGATCAATAAAATGATTGAAAAAAATGAAATTTATGAACCCGCCATTCGATGAAATACGAACAAATATTAACCAATAACGATCAACGATAATTATGAATCGCACCATCCGTAAAGTTGCAATTCTCGGTTCTGGTATTATGGGCTCGCGCATCGCCTGTCACTTCGCTAACATCGGTTGTGATGTTATGTTGCTGGACATAGCCCCCAAAGACCTTACTGAAGATGAAAAGAAAAAGGGTCTTACTCTCGATCATCCGGCAGTGAAAAACCGTATTGTCCAAAGTTCATTCGACGCGACATTAAAAGGAAATCCGGCTCCGCTCTACAGTAAAAAATTTGCCTCCCGGGTAAAACTTGGAAACTTTACTGATGATATGTCCAAAATCAAGAGCTGTGACTGGACGATCGAGGTGGTTGTAGAGAACCTTGACATTAAAAAGAAAGTGTATGAAGAAGTTGAAAAGCACCGGACGCCCGGCACGCTGATCACATCCAATACTTCGGGCATACCGATTCACCTGATGGCTGAAGGGCGCAGTGAAGATTTTCAAAAGCACTTTGCGGGAACGCACTTCTTCAACCCGCCCCGGTACCTCAAATTGTTGGAAATAATTCCCACGACAAAAACGGATTCCGAGGTAACGAAATTTCTCATGCATTACGGAGATTTGTTTCTGGGCAAGACCATGGTGCTTTGTAAAGACACTCCCGCTTTCATTGGCAATCGTGTAGGAATTTACGGACTACTCAAGGTCATTGACTCGATGCGTAAGTTTGATCTCAATGTCGATGAAATTGATAAACTCACAGGCCCAGTCATCGGCAGACCTAAGTCGGCTACGTTCAGGACTTCTGATGTAGTAGGCCTGGACACCCTCGTGAAAGTTTCCAATAACCTGTACGCTGGACTGGTAAATGACGAGGGACGAGAGATGTTCAAGCTCCCTGACGTCGTTACACAATTGGAAAAGAACAAATGGTTGGGTGACAAAACAGGTCAGGGTTTTTATAAAAAAACCAAGAACACAAAGGGGGAAACTGAAATCCTGACCTTGGACCTCAAGACATTAGATTATAAAAACAAAACGAAAGCCAAATTCGCAACACTCGAAACGACAAAAGGAATTGATAAGCTGAAGGATCGCTTTAAAATATTACTGGCAGGCAAAGACAAGGCGGGAGATTTTTATCGCGACGCTTTCTTTGGATTGTTCCAATATGTCACGAACCGGATTCCTGAAATCAGTGACGAACTTTTTAGAATAGACGATGCGGTCTGTGGAGGTTTTGGTTGGGACCTCGGCCCCTTTGAAACCTGGGATGCCGTAGGCGTTGAAAAAACCATTCCACAGATGGAATCCGCAGGGTATAAGCCGGCCCAGTGGGTTTACGACATGGTTGCATCAGGCAACAAATCATTTTATAAAAGCGAGGGAGGGCAAAAGAAATATTACGACATCCCTTCAAAGAGTTACAAGTCCATTTCCGGAAGGGAAAACTTTATTATACTTGAAAACAAAAGCGAAAATATTGTTTGGAAGAATGCTGATTCGAAGATCTATGACCTTGGCGACGGCGTATTAAACTTTGGATGGCACAGCAAGAGTTACACGCTGGGAAGCGCTGTGATCGAAGGGATGAACAAAGCCATCGATCTCGCTGAAAAGGATTATCGCGGTCTGGTGATCGGCCACCAGGGTCCGGATTTTTCGCTGGGTGCGAACCTAGGCCTGGTTTTTATGTATGCCATCGAACAGGACTACGACGAGATTGATTTCATGATCAAGGCTTTTCAGAATTCTGTGATGCGAATCCGTTATTCATCGGTGCCCGTAGTTGTTTGTCCGCAAGGACGTACACTGGGAGGCGGCTGTGAAATGACTATGCATGCCGATATCGCACAAGCCGCCGCGGAGACTTACATCGGACTTGTTGAAGTGGGCGTAGGACTTATTCCAGGAGGTGGAGGCACAAAAGAATTTGCAAAACGTGTGAGTGATGCTGGGGAGGAGGGTGATGTGGAATTAAATGCATTACAAAATGCATTTATGAATATTGCCACGGCAAAAGTTGCTACTTCAGCGGAGGAGGCACGCGAATTTGGAATATTGAAAAAGCTTGACAGAGTTTCAATGAACAAGGACCGGCAAATTGCCGATGGAAAAGAAGCTGTCATTGAATTGTACAATGCCGGTTATACGATGCAGCCCCAGGCAAAAAATATTAAAGTTCAAGGCCGGACCGGGCAAGCATTATTCCTTGCCGGACTTCAGGGCATGATCATGGGCCGGTACATTTCCGAACATGATGCAAAAGTGGCAAAGTGGGTAGCCAATGTTATGTGCGGTGGAGACCTCACCTCTCCGCAGGAAGTCAGTGAACAATATTTACTGGATCTCGAACGCGAAGCTTTTTTATCCCTGACAGGTGAGAAGAAGACGCTGGAAAGGATACAGGCGATTTTGACCGGAGGAAAACCTCTAAGAAACTAAGAGTAGGCAAAATAAAAGTAGGCAGATTATAAGTAGGCAGTATGGCAGGATCAAAAGGCTATAAGGACTTAATCGTTTATCAAATGGCATTTGCTAAATTTTTACCAAAGTGACAAGAAATTAACGGTGGCTTAACTGCCTACTGCAGTCTTTGCCTACTGCCTACTTTATAATTGGAAGAAGAATTTAACTTAGAAAATATGGACGCATACATCGTAGCAGGTTTCAGAACGGCCGTAGGCAAGGCCAAGAAAGGTGGATTTAGATTTGTCCGGCCTGACGATCTCGCATCGGATGTGATTAAACATCTTGTAAAATCTATCCCCGGATTGGAAAACAAAATGGTGGACGACCTTATTGTTGGCAATGCTGTTCCGGAAGCGGAGCAAGGAATGCAAATGGGGAGGATCATTGCATTGTTGGCTTTGGGAATTGATACTCCTGGGATCGTTATCAACCGTTACTGCGGATCGGGTGTTGAAGCCATTGCCATGGCCAGCACTCGAATTCATGCCGGCCAGGCAGACGTGATCATTGCTGGCGGAACTGAATCGATGTCACTGGTTCCTGTTATGGGCTTCAAGACCGCGCTGAACTATGCCATTGCAAAAGATAATCCCACCTACTACACCAGCATGGGATTGACGGCAGAAGAAATTTCAAAGCAATACAAAATTACCCGTGAGGAACAGGATCAGTTTGCCTATGAGTCACACATGAAAGCGGCCGCAGCGTGGAAAGAAGGAAAGTTCAAAGACGAAGTGGTGCCAATTACGGTGAAAGAAGTCTATGTTGATGAGAACATGAAAAAGAAAACGCGTGAATACATCGTGGAGAAAGACGAAGGAATTCGTGCAGACACTACCGTGGAAGGACTTTCTAAATTGAAACCTGTTTTTGCCGTAGGCGGAACAGTGACCGCCGGGAATTCTTCCCAAACTTCGGATGGTGCAGCGTTTGTTGCTGTGATGAGTGAAAGGATGGTGAAGCAGCTGAATCTAAAACCCATTGCCCGTATGCTGAGTTATGCTACCGCTGGGGTCGATCCGCGCATTATGGGTATCGGTCCGGTCGCGGCCATACCCAAAGCATTGAAGATTGCTGGAAAAAAACTGGATGACATTGATTTGATAGAATTGAACGAGGCATTCGCAGCACAATCATTGGCTGTTGTAAAAGAATTGGGCATCGACCGCAAAAAATTAAACCTGAATGGCGGTGCTATTGCGGTAGGACATCCACTGGGCTCTTCCGGCGCGCGCTTGTCTGTGCAGCTCTTCAATGAATTAAGAAGACAGAAAAAGAAATATGGCATGGTGACGGCTTGTGTGGGAGGAGGACAGGGGGTGGCGGGGATTTATGAGTTGTTGAATTAAATAGTTGTTGGTTGTTAGTTGATCGTTGTTTGTGGCGAAACTTGGTTCATATAGAGAGTTAGATGTTTGGCAGCAATCCAGGTAAAAACATTTGAGCATGTAATTCGGTGCAAAAAACTTCTAAATGGATTCATAAACTATTTTCAGCGCCATACGAACAACGAACAACCAACAACGATCAACGAAATAATAGAAACTTATAGAAACGGTAATCTAAACTAATACGAATCAACGAATAATCTGAGAACCATGGCAACAGCAACACAAACTAAAAATGCGATCAAAGGAGGCGAGTTTCTTATCCGTGAGACGGCCGCGCATGAAATTTTCATACCGGAAGAATTTACTGAAGAGCAAAGGATGATTGCTCAAACGTGCAGGGATTTTTTAAAGCAGGAAGTTTATCCACTGCTGAATGAAATCGATGCGCAAAAAGACCCAAAGCTAATGCCTTCCCTTCTCGACAAAGCGGGCGAGCTTGGTTTGCTGGGCACATCGGTGCCACAAGACCTGGGTGGATTCGGGATGGATTTTAATTCAACCATGCTCGTCGCAGAAACATTAGGCGCCGGCTATTCATTTTGCGTAGCCATTTCGGCACATACAGGCATTGGCACGTTGCCAATCTTATACTATGGAAATGAGGCACAAAAGAAGAAATATATTCCTAACCTGGCGACCGGTAAATGGAAAGCTTCCTATTGTTTGACAGAGCCGGATTCAGGATCAGATGCGAATAGCGGAAAAACAAAAGCAATTCCTACAGCGGATGGGAAACATTATCTGATCAATGGACAGAAGATGTGGATCACCAATGGTGGTTTTGCGGACATATTTATTGTCTTTGCGAAAATTGAGAATGACAAAAATCTCAGTGCTTTTATCGTTGAGAAATCATTTGGCGGCATTACGATGAATGAAGAAGAAAAGAAAATGGGAATCAAGGGATCGTCTACCCGCCAGATTTTTTTCAACGACTGTAAAGTTCCGGCAGAAAATTTACTGAGCGAGCGCGAAAACGGATTTAAGATTGCTGTAAACATCCTAAACGTGGGCCGCATCAAGCTTGGTGTGGCGGCAGTGGGCGGGAGTAAGGTGACTATTTCTGCGGCTGTAAAATATGCCAAGGAGCGTAAACAATTTGGGACATCCATTGCCAACTTTGGAGCCATTAAGCATAAGTTGGCGGAAATGACCACGCAGGCCTTTGCATCGGAATCTGCACATTACCGTGCTTCACAGAATATTGATGATGCATACACTGCATTCGTTGCCGGTGGAATGAATTCAGCACAAGCACGGTTAAAATCCCTGGAGGAGTTTGCGATTGAATGTGCTATTTTGAAAGTGCACGGTTCCGAAGTATTGGACTTTTCAGTTGATGAAGGAGTACAAATATTCGGCGGCATGGGATTCTCGGCGGAAGGTCCGATGGATCGCGCCTATCGCGATGCGCGAATCAATCGGATCTTTGAGGGCACCAATGAAATTAACAGACTGCTGACCATCGATATGCTGCTGAAGCGTGCGATGAAGGGGACGTTGGATCTCATGACTCCAGCCATGGCGGTACAGAAAGAGCTGGTTGCCATTCCTGATTTTGGAAGCAGTAATGATACCTCCATTTTCGCTAAGGAAAAGAAGGCGCTGTCAAACCTCAAAAAAGCAGGCCTGATGGTTTCCGGCGCTGCCGTTCAGAAGTTCATGGCGAAACTTTCGGATGAGCAGGAAGTGCTCATGAATCTTGCGGATATGCTCATTGAAGGATATGTAGCGGAATCGGTTTTGCTACGAGTAGAAAAAATGATCGGCATTCGTGGAGAGAAAGCCTGTGCTATCGAAAAGGACATGGCGGTCATCTACTTACATCATGCAATCGAGAAGGCTGCTTCGGCGGGCAAGCAAGCTATTTACGCTTTTGCGGATGGGGACGAGCTGCGCCTTATGTTATTGGGCTTGAAAAGATTTACCAAGATTGATCCCTTTAACCTGAAAGAAGCACGAAGGAGAGTTGCCAACCACGTGATTGAAAAAGGAGAATATCCGTTTTAGGCTCAAGACTTAAGATGTAAGACACTTTACGTATGTTGTAATCAAGAAGCCGGGAGAGATTCCGGCTTTTTTTAGGTTAAAATCCGGCCGGGCTACGAAATATTTTATTTTCTGCAACGAAATTCCAATATTAGCGTTTTAGTTTAACAATATTGTTAAATCATTTGGACAAGGGGAAAGCCGATAATCAGACAGAAAATGCCATATTATTGGCAGCTGGCAAGGTATTTACCAAGAAAGGCTATGCTGCTTCCAGGATGGAGGACATCGCAAAGGAAGCCGGAATCAACCGGGCATTGCTTCATTATTATTTCAGAACCAAAGAGAAAATGTTCGTGATAATTTTTGAGCAGCGCATGACCGAATTCTTTGGGGGCCTGGCCAAAATTATTTTTTCAGAAATTCCACTTGCAGATAAAATCAGGGCCATTGTCTCCCATGACATTACCATGGTCTCCCAAAATCCTCATCTGCCACTGTTTGTCATGCAGGAAATTGGCCAGAATCCGGAACGTCTCATTCAATATGCCGAGAAAGCAGGGGCACAGCCTGGTCATCTTTTGAAAATATTTACCAGGCAAGTTGAGGAAGAAACAAAAAGTGGACGAATGGTTGATATTGACGCGGGCCAACTTCTGATTAACATTATGTCACTGGCCATCTATCCTTTCATTGCCAAACCCATGATCATGACGATGCAGCAGCTTGACCAAAAGGGATTTGACAGAATAATGAATCGAAGGAAAAATGAAGTAGCAGAATTTATTCTTCATGCTTTAAAGCCATAGTATGCAAAAAGATTATTTTAAAATTGCGGGCTTTCTCATCATCCTGATAATGCTTTCAGGAAATGCAAGCAGTCAGTCGGCAGAGCCACTCAACGTAGAGCGATGCTATGAACTTGCCAGACTGAACTATCCCCTGATCAGGCAAAAGGAATTGGTGTTAAAAAGTAAGGAATACACTATCGCCAATGCGCATTCGGGATATTTACCGCAGCTCAGCATCATTGGAAGTGCAACATATCAATCCGATGTCACCCGATTGCCAGGCCCGGTTGTCTTGGTAGAACCTCTTTCCAAAGATCAATACCGTATCTATGGAGAGATCAATCAGAATATCTATGATGGCAACACAATCAGACGACAGAGCTCCATTTATGAAACCAATTCTCTGATCGAAGGCCAAAAGGTCGAAGTTGAATTGTATAAAATAAAAGAGAGAATCAATCAAATATTTTTCGGCGCGCTGCTCATGGATGAACAGCTCACACAGATTGACTTGCTGAAAAGTGATTTGCAATCGAGCCTTAAGAAAGTAGAAGCCTCCATCCTTAACGGAACAGCCTTCAGAACCAATGCCGATATTTTAAAGGCAGAGCTTCTGAAGGCTGAACAGCGAGCCATTGAAACCAAAGCGAACAGGAAGGCTTTTATTGAAATGCTGGGAATTTTTATCAACCTATCCCTGGGGGATAACACTCCCTTGCAGCGACCGGCAGGGATTACGGTGAGCGGTGAGCCAACAATCAACCGGCCAGAGCTTACCTTATACAATTTTCAAAGCCAGCTTTTGGGTGCTCAGTACCAATTGACAAATACCCGTATGCTGCCGCGTCTGGGATTTTTTGTACAAGGTGGTTATGGAAGACCCGGTTTGAATGTGCTTAAAAATGAATTTGATACCTATTATCTCGGCGGGTTTCGCTTCAATTGGAACCTGGGAGGATTTTATAACACTAAGCGGGATAAGGAACTTCTTGAGGTCAATCTGCAAACCATCAACTTACAAAAGGAAACATTTCTGTTTAATACGAACCTTGCTCTAAGGCAACAAAACCAGGAACTCTATAAACTGCAAGAACTCATTAGTGTAGATGACCAAATCATCGGATTGCGTAAGCAAATCAAAGCAACCGCTAAAGCCCAATTGGACAATGGTGTAATTACCGCCAATGATTTTTTGAGGGAACTAAATGCGGAAGATCTTGCCAGACAGAATTTATCCCTGCACCAGATCCAACTGTTAATGACGCATTACAATTATCAAACCACTTCAGGAAATTGAACATGATTCATATGAAAAACGTTACGATTTTTTTCTTGTTGCTGCTGACCATGTGCAACAACACCGACCGTTTGTTCGACGCCACAGGAAATTTTGAAACTGATGAAGTGATCGTTTCAGCAGAAGCATCAGGAAAAATCCTCCGTCTGGACATTGAGGAAGGAGCCGTTCTCTCTGCGAGCCAAACGGTCGGGTATATTGATACGACGCAGCTGTACCTTAGAAAAAAGCAATTGCAATATTCAGTAGGCGCCGTATTATCCAAAAAGCCGAATGCCACCGTTCAACTTTCTGCTATTAGCGAACAAATGACGACGGCCCAAAGGGAACAAACGCGAATTGAGAATCTTTTGAAAGCAGATGCCGCAACACAAAAGCAATTAGACGACATCAAAGCACAAATCGATTTGCTACAGAGACAATATGATGCGCTTCAATCCTCACTGACCATCAGTACACAGTCCCTGCAGAGTGAAACGTTGCCGTTGAAGGCGCAACTGGATCAGGTGGAAGATCAGATTAAAAAATCGGTAATTATCAATCCCATTGAAGGTACAGTGCTTACAAAATATGCTTTGAAAGACGAGGTCACCGGTCAAGGCAAGGCACTATACAAAATTGCGGACTTGTCTTCCCTGATTTTACGGGCTTACCTGTCGGGAAATCAGTTGGCAGAAGTAAAATTGGGACAACCGGTCAAAGTTTTGGTAGATGGCCCGGAGGGAGGATACAAAAATTATACGGGCACCATATTGTGGATTTCCGACAAGGCGGAATTCACACCTAAGACCATTCAAACAAAAGATGAACGCGCCAACCTTGTTTATGCCGTTAAAATTCAAGTGAAAAATGATGGCTTCATTAAGATAGGCATGTACGGTGAAGTGAATTTCAAATAATATGACCCAGGCCGTCCGCGTTGATAACATCAGCAAAACTTTTAAGACCGGCAAGTCTGAAGTTCAGGCACTCAAAGACATTTCTTTCGAAGTGGAGAAGGGTGAACTGTTCGGGCTATTGGGACCAGATGGTGCCGGAAAGACGACCTTGTTCCGTGTTCTCACCACTTTAATGCTTGCCAACCAGGGCTCTGCATGGGTAGATGGCCTTCACGTAGTGGATAACTTCAAAGAAATCCGTAAGCATGTTGGATATATGCCTGGCAAATTCTCCTTGTATCAGGACCTTACCGTGGAAGAAAACCTTTCATTCTTTGCCACTCTTTTTAACACCACGATTGAAGCCAATTATGATCTTGTAAAAGATATTTATTCGCACATAGAAAAATTCAAACACCGCAGAGCGGGTCAGTTATCCGGAGGGATGAAACAAAAACTGGCACTCAGCTGCGCGCTCATTCACCGGCCTTCCGTTTTATTTCTGGATGAACCAACCACGGGCGTGGACGCTGTTTCGAGGAAAGAATTCTGGGAGTTGCTCAGGCAGTTGCAGAATCAAAAGATCACCATCCTGGTTTCGACACCGTATATGGATGAGGCCAGCCTGTGCGATCGGGTTGCCCTGATTCAGGAAGGAAAAATATTGGATATCGATTCACCGGAAGGCATCACAAAAAAATTCAAGAAGGTACTGTGGTCCTTTCGCGCAAGCGACATGTATCACCTGATGCTGGACTTAAAAAAAATGGAAGAGGTGGAGTCGTGTTATCCTTTTGGACAGGTGCATCATGTGATTATTAATAATGGTTCGATTACTGTCAACGAAATTCAGGAACGATTAAAAAAAATCGGTCACAAAGAATTGAAAGTAGAATCGATTGCCGCTACGATTGAAGACTCTTTCATGGAATTAATGACCCAAAAGAAAAATGACTGAGGAGAAAGTCATCGTGGTTGAACAGCTCACCAAACGATTTGGTGCCTTCACGGCTGTGGATAACATAAGTTTCGAGGTGCGCAAAGGTGAAATTTTCGGATTTCTGGGTGCCAATGGAGCCGGAAAGACTACCGCCATGAGGATGCTTTGCGGATTGTCTTTCCCAACCAGCGGAAAAGCGAGCATTGCGGGCTATGACTTGAGTAAAAGTGCAGATCTGATCAAGCGCAACATAGGTTATATGAGTCAGAAGTTTTCCTTGTATGAAGACCTCACGGTGCGGGAAAATATCAGGTTTTACGGCGGCATTTATGGGCTCACCGACCAGCAGATCAAAAGGAAAGCCGACTACCTCCTGCAGCAACTGAAGCTGGAGAGCGAGGCAAATAAGCTTGTTAAGTCATTGCCATTGGGGTGGAAGCAAAAACTTTCTTTTTCTGTTGCGATGATTCACGAGCCTAAAATCGTCTTTCTCGATGAGCCTACCGGCGGGGTGGACCCTATCACACGAAGGGAGTTTTGGACAATGATATACCAGGCAGCTGACAGCGGCACGACCGTATTTGCTACCACACACTATATGGATGAGGCGGAATATTGTGATCGCGTAACGATTATGGTCGACGGACGCATCGACGCACTCGGAACACCGGAAGAATTAAAAAGACAATTTAATGCTAATGGAATGGACGAAGTGTTTGTGCACCTGGCAAGAAAAGCAAAACGCGGGGATTAGCCTCTTACAAACGCATGAAGCAGTTCTTATTTTTTGTGCGAAAAGAATTTTTTCATCTCTGGCGGGATAAGCGTACGCTGTTTATTCTTTTTGGAATGCCCTTGATGCAAATTTTAATTTTTGGATTTGCCCTTACCAACGAAGTAAAGAACTCACGCATAGCCGTGTTGGACAACTCAAAGGACGAAACGACACAAGACATTATTCAACAGATTGAAGCAAGTCGCTATTTTGATATTGAAAGTGATATTCATTCTTATCCGGATCTCACCCCTGCTTTTCGCGAAGGAAAAATCAAAATGGCGATCGTTTTTCCTCCACGGTTTCAGGACCAGCTAATGCATACCAATGCTGCAACGGTGCAGTTGATAGCGGACGCAACGGACCCCAATGTGGCCAATACCCTGGTGTATTATGCCAGCACCATTATTATGGATTATCAAAAAAGCCTCGAGGGGCATCAGAATCTTCCCTATACGATTAGTACGGAAATGCGCATGCTTTACAATCCTCAACTAAAGGGTTCTTACAATTTTGTTCCTGGCGTAATGGCCATGGTATTAATGCTGGTGTGCGCGATGATGACTTCCATATCGATCGTTCGAGAAAAGGAAATGGGAACGATGGAGGTTATTCTCGTGTCGCCGATCGTTCCCATCCGGGTGGTTTTTGCCAAGATGGTACCTTACTTTTTATTGTCAATGGTAAACATCGCCAGCATTTTATTACTGAGTGTTTTTGTTTTGGATGTGCCCATTCGGGGGAATCTGATTTTATTGGTGAGCGAATGTCTGCTCTTTACCGTTACCGTTTTGTCCCTGGGCCTCCTCATCTCATCAATCTCCAACTCACAGCAGGTGGCGATGCTTATTTCCCTGATGGGCCTGTTTTTACCCACTATTATGTTCAGCGGCTTTATGTTTCCGGTGGAAAACATGCCCGTACCCCTGCAAGTGATCTCCAATTTGGTGCCCGCCAAGTGGTTTTATTACATCGTCAAAAATGTGATGATCAAGGGTCTTGGATTTAGTTTTGTGTGGAAAGAGACACTCATCCTGACGGGAATGATTGTGTTTTTTGTTTTTGTTGCGATCAGGAAATTCAAAACCCGCCTTGAATGAGAATCCTTCGCATCTTGCTCGAAAAGGAATTCAGACAGGTCTTTCGTGATCCGGCCATCCTACGTATCATTTTTATGATGCCCATTATCCAGCTAATGATTATGCCCTTAGCCGCTGATTATGAAGTAAGAAATGTAAAAATCTGTGTGGTGGATTATGATCATTCCCCTTACTCACGCAGACTGGTAAACAAGATAACCTCAACGGAATATTTCACGCTGGTTGACTATACCGATTCTTATTACCGGGCATTGTCTTACGTTGAGAAGGATGAAGCAGACCTGGTCCTCCAGATCCCCGCAGCTTTTGAAAAGAATCTCGTGAAAGAAGATAAAGCTACCTTATTTCTCGCCCTCAATGCCATCAATGGTGTGAAGGCAAATCTTGGTGGAGCTTACTTGCGAAGTGTGATTTCAGATTTCAATGGAGAAGTCCGGCTGGAGTGGCTGCAATTTCCCCGGCTCAATCCACAGCCGGTCATTTCAATTGCTGCCATTAATTGGTTTAACCCGCTGATGAATTATCGTTTCTTCATGGTGCCTGGAATTCTAGTCATTCTGGTAACCATGGTGGGAGGTTTTTTGTCCGCATTGAACATTGTAAAAGAAAAGGAAATTGGAACGATTGAACAAATCAACGTAACGCCGATAAGAAAATATCAATTCATCCTCGGGAAGCTGATTCCTTTTTGGGTACTGGGATTAATTATCCTTTCGATCGGATTGCTGATTGCCCGCTTCAGATACGGAATCATTCCTGTCGGTAATCTGTCTACGATTTATGCCTTTTCAGCTATCTATCTGCT
>JAYWDP010000269.1:0-5436 GCA_043779775.1 Cyclobacteriaceae bacterium | reverse complement strand
TGCAACATGCCATTCTCCATGATAGGCCCACGGCCTTTCACATGGGCAAAACAATGCGTGAGAATGTCGCCAGGACGCAATTTTTCCAATAGCAAAGTTTCCAGGGATAGCACAGGTTCCGCTCCGCCAAAATCAATCATCACAGGAATGCCCGCCAGTTTACCTGCCTCCACCGCCCGTTCGGCAGGTGCCCACTCCGAACTTTGATAATGCGCCAGCTTGATACCAACAATCAGATCCGGGTATTGTCTGGCCACCATGGCTGTCAGCTTGGAATCCATATCCGCCAGGTTTTGCTCATAGGCACCACCTTTCATTCCAGCTCCTACGATGTTTAGAAATGCAAACATCCTCGTTCTTGAATTGGCAAAGGCTTTGTTTTTGAAATCTGCAAAATTTCTCCAGCCTGCGCCGCCGGCGTCCACTACGGTGGTGACACCTGACCGGAACGTAAATCCATCCGGTGGCAATGCGGAAAAACCGTTGCTTAGATAAGCATCTTGTTCTGTGCCAAAATAATGATGGCCGTGTATGTCAATAAGTCCGGGGACCACATAAAGTCCAGTGGCATCAATGGTCCTCTTTGCGGGTTTATTGATTTTAGACGCAACTTCGATAATTTTATTTTCACCAATGGCGATATCCATAATCGCATCAATGTTATTCTTCGGATCAATCACATGACCGTTTTTGATGAGTAGGTCCACAGATTGAGAATAAATTTTATTCCCAACCAGAAGGAACAAGCAAATAAATACGACAAGTATTTTACGCATAGTTATAGGAGTTTACCAGACAGGTCCCTTCATGAACTTTTCAAGTTATTCTTTTTGGACAACAGACTAAATTTAGATTTTTCTTTCCTCTAAAAATACTATCTTAGATATTCTTAGGCCAAAGCTCGGCCTTCTTTTATTTACTGGCGTTTGAAGAGGGTTGTTATAAAGTCTTCCTGGACAACCAATAAGTTGAGTATGTGAATTTGCAGTGGAATTCAGTGGTTGTCTGCATACTCGCCCAAATCTTTTTATTGCTGGCGGCTTTGTGTAGTTATTTAGACATAAGGTGAATTATCAACTTAAACCCAAAATTTTATGAAATTACATCAATTTGGTTTTTAGTCCGTAGGGGTCTACTTTTGTGCCTTCAATATCGCGGGGTGGAGCAGTTGGTAGCTCGTTGGGCTCATAACCCAAAGGTCGTAAGTTCGAGTCTTACCCCCGCTACGAAAGCAACTCTGCAGGTCAATCACTTGCAGAGTTTTTCTTTTTAGACATATCCGATAATATCCGATCCAAAATGAATTCTTAGTTTTTGAGGTCGAGAAAACAAAAAAGACGGCCCTACGACCGTCTTCTAACCTATAACCCATAAACCAAAATATTTAATCCCGTTCCGCTACCCTCAGCGTTTTATAATAAGGTGTTGCTCCCTTTTTTGCAGGCTTCGCCTTTTTCACTGAAGCTGTCGCAGCACCATGTCCCTTGGAGGTACTATAGGTGGGACATGAATAACTCATACACGAAGTCAGTGCCACCATCAGAATTACCAACCCCACGAGTGTTTTCATGACTTTGCTTGTTTTGTCTATTAATCCCTCTGGGGAACAGAAGGTAAACCGTACGTTTGTACCGCAAATCAATGAATTCAACGCATAAAGCCGGTTTTGTCAGTATCGTGGGTAAGCCCAACGTGGGCAAATCAACCTTGATGAACAAATTGGTGGGGGAAAACCTGTCCATTATTACCAACAAGGCCCAAACCACCCGCCACCGCATCATGGGCATCCTCAATGGGGAAGATTTCCAGATCGTCTACTCGGATACGCCCGGAATCCTGGAACCGAAATACGCCCTCCATGAAGCGATGATGAATTACGTGAAAGTCTCCCTTGAAGACGCCGATGTCATCTTGCTGGTGGTGGAGTATGGCGAGCGTTTTGACTCCTCCGTGTATGAGCGATTTAAAACTGTGACCGCGCCGGTGCTGCTACTCATTAATAAGGTGGACAAAGTGCCCATGAAAGAACGCAAGCAGGTAATAGACTATTGGAAAGGTGTTATCCCGGCCAGGGAAATCCTTGCTGTGTCAGCGTTGACGGGTGAAAATGTAGAAAAAATTTTCCCTTCACTCCTGAGTCTTCTACCCGAACACCCGGCCTACTTTCCGAAAGAAGACCTCACCAACCGCAGCGAACGTTTTTTTGCCTCTGAAATGATCCGCGAGAAAATTTTTCAAAACTACAACCAGGAAATTCCATACAGCACGGAAGTGGGCATCGAAGATTTTAAAGACGAAGAAACCATCATTCGAATACGTGCCACCATTTTTGTTGAGCGTGACTCGCAGAAAGGAATTCTGATCGGCAAGGCAGGAAGTTCACTGAAGAAAGTGGGCACAGAAGCCAGGCTTGACATGGAGAAATTTTTTGGCAAGAAAATTTTCCTTGAAACACGGGTGAAGGTCGCGGCGGACTGGCGCAAACAGAAAGACAAGCTGCGCTCTTTTGGATACCTGGAATGATTCGTTGATGTGCTACTGTCTACTTTTTTATTTAGTGATTTGGTGATAGGGTGATTTAGTGCTTCCCCGCTACTGCCTACTTCTCATTAAAATGATCGACATCAACTTCAACCGCATGATAACCTCAACGCCTCCCAGTCAGCACATTTAAACTATCTTTGCACTCTTTTTAAGAAAATGGCCAATATCGTAGCAATCGTCGGGAGGCCCAATGTGGGCAAATCAACTTTTTTCAACCGCCTGGTAGAAAGGCGTGAGGCCATCATGGACGATATGCCGGGTGTCACGCGCGACCGGCACTATGGATATGCACAGTGGACAGGAAAGTTCTTTACCGTCATCGATACCGGCGGTTATGTCACCGGGTCTGATGATAAGTTTGAGTCTGAAATACGAAAGCAAGTAGAGATGGCCGTTGAAGAAGCGGAGGCCGTTATCTTCATGGTCGACTGTCGCGACGGACTCACCGGCTATGATAAAGATTTTGCCAACATCATTCGCAAATCCAAAAAGCCGGTCTTCGTCGCCGCCAACAAAGCTGACACTCCCGACAAGTCATCACTCGCCAGTGAGTTCTATGGACTCGGCATGGGAGAAGTTTATCCCATCTCAGCCGAAAACGGAGGAGGGACGGGTGAGTTGCTGGACGCGCTCGTTCAGGTTTTCCCTGCGGAAGGCGTAGAGGATCCTAATGCCGGCATCCCTAAGATTGCCATCCTCGGCAGGCCCAATGTGGGCAAGTCATCTTTTTTGAATGTTCTTTTGGGTGTGGAAAGAAGCATTGTTACCGATGAAGCCGGCACCACACGCGATGCCATTCACTCGCGTTACAAGATGTTCGGAAATGATTTCATTCTCATTGATACTGCCGGCATCCGCAAAAGGAGTAAAGTACATGAAGACGTAGAATTTTATTCAGTGCTTCGGTCCTTAAGGGCCCTGGAAGAATGTGATGTCTGTGTGGTCGTACTGGATGCCCTACGAGGGCTAGAGTCTCAGGATGTTAATATTATAGCCATGGCCGAAAAACAAGGCAAGGGCATCGTGCTCATGGTAAATAAATGGGACCTCATGGAGAAAGACAGCAAAACCGCCGATAAAATCCGGAAAGACATGCTGGAGAGTCTGACACCCATAGACTATGTGCCGATCATTTTTGCGTCGGCCCTGCACAAACAACGCATTTTTCAAGTAGTAGAGAAGGCCGTTGAAGTCTATCAGAACAAGGTCAAGCGGGTCCCTACTTCTCAATTGAATGATGCGCTGCTGCCGGAGATCATACACTATCCGCCTCCGTCGATCAAAGGAAAACATATCCAGATTAAATACATCACACAGGTGAATACGCCAGTGCCAACGTTTGCATTCTTCTGTAACCTGCCTCAGTACATTCAGGAATCCTATCAACGGTTTCTTGAGAACCGTCTTCGTGAAAATTTTGACTTCACCGGGGTACCCGTTCGGCTATTTTTCAGAAAGAAATAGAGGCACCTTAAAAGGCCAATAGGTCTCAATTGATGGTGGATTTTAACAAAACATCACTTATTTTTTCTGCGATGCCTTAAAATCAACCGTAAACCTTATATTTGCACCTGAATTTTAAAAAACCTGTAAACTATGAAAAAAGTAATCGGATTTATGATGGTTGCCGTCTTTGCATTGGCGTTTGTTGCCTGTGGTAACAAAAAGGCTGGAGAAGCTGCGGCCAAAGCAAAATTAGACTCAGCCAGAGTTGCTGACTCTATCGCTGTTGTTGTAAAGCAAGCTGCTGAACAAGCCGCTGCTATGCAAGCAAAGGCTGATTCTGTTGTTGCGCAAGCAAAAGCTGATTCTATTGCCGCTGCAACAAAAAAGAAGAAGTAATCTCCAACGAGATTTCCCGGGGAAGGCTTTAGGATCTAAAGCCTTTTTTTATTTATATGGATCCCATTGGCTACCATAAACTGTTAGAAAAACATATCCCACTGGCTGCGGTCTCCTATTGTTTTAAACTATGGGTGGACCGCCCTTTTGAATTTAAACTACGCAATAAAAGGCTCAGCAAAGTCGGAGACTTCACTTGTCACCAAGGTAAAAGTCCGCGCATCACGATCAATAGTGATAGCCATCCTTATCTCTTCCTGCTGACGTATGTACATGAAGTTGCCCACCTGGTCGTTCATCAGGAATGCGGATGGAAAGTGGCGGCGCATGGCGTGGAGTGGAAAGAAACTTTCCGACAGTTGATGGCCCCATTGATGAAGGAAGAAATTTTTCCCCATCCTCTATTCAATGCACTGAAAAAACATCTCCTCTCACCAAAGGCTTCCAGTTTCTCTGATTCAATACTGACACACGCACTTCGTCAATACGATGATACATTGAAAACAACCACCCTTCTCTCTGATATTCCGGAAGGAAGCACATTTTGTTTCCACGGAAAATGGTTCAAAAAAGGTTCCCTGAAACGGACGAGGGTCGTGTGCCGTGAGCTGAAAACGAAAGGAAATTATCTGGTACCTGTCGATGCAGAGATAGAGGCTGGGTCACAACCAATGCTTTTTTGATTCAGGGAAGAGTGCACTTCACCGCGTAGGCCCGTAAACTCGTTTGTCTACCACTCTCCCTCTTCCAACTTCCAACCCCCAACTTCTACTTCCAAACTCATTTCTTGCTGGCAATCGCTTTTCGTACCGACCCAAATTCCCGCAAAAGCTTTTCGGCTTCTGGCTTGCTTATATGAAGTTCTTCCATGATAATCCGCGCACCCCGCTCAATCAACTTGTTGTTGGTGAGCTGCATGTCTACCATCTTGTTTCCTTTCACTCTTCCGAGTTGAATCATCACCGCGGTTGAGATCATGTTCAGAGTAAGTTTTTGTGCTGTGCCAGCTTTCATGCGGGTTGAGCCGGTAACAAACTCCGGGCCGACAAC
>JAYWDP010000268.1:0-5449 GCA_043779775.1 Cyclobacteriaceae bacterium | reverse complement strand
CCATGGAGACGGAGGAATTTGAGAAGATAGTTTGTGATAATTAATTGTTAAAGATCAAATAATTCAAGGGATGAACTGTGTGATATCTTTGTGCCTTTGAGTCTTGGTGGCGAGAAGAAAGAAATTTATGCCACAAAGGCACGAAGGCACTAAGTTTCACAATTTGAAACAACAAATCAACAAATCACCAAATCACCAAGTAACCATAAACCGTTCATCTTATTTATATACAAACTTTATTTCTTAATCATCTATATTCGCGTCAACTGATATTCGCATGAAGAAACTTCTTATTGTACTTTTTTCAATGGTTAACCTGTCCCTTTCCGCTCAGGACAAACCCAAACTGGTAGTGGGCATTGTAGTGGACCAGATGCGCCAGGAATATCTCTATCGTTTTGAGAAAAAATACGGCGCCGGAGGATTTAAGCGGCTGATGTCGGACGGATTCATGCTAAAGAATGCACACTATAACTATATACCGACATATACCGGCCCGGGTCATGCTTCTGTGTACACCGGTACGACGCCGGCCATCCATGGAATTATCGGCAACGACTGGTATGACAAGACTGCGAAAACTTTTGTCAACTGCGTGGGCGATGATCGTCAGACTCCGGTGGGTGTTGAGAAGGGAAATGGGGCAGTCTCGCCGTGGCGGATGATATCCACCACCATCACCGATGAGTTGAAACTGGCAACGCAGAAACGCGCCAAAGTTATCGGTGTGTCATTAAAGGATCGTGGGGCCGTTCTGCCGGCGGGGCACATGCCGGACGGCGCATATTGGTTTGACGGATTGAGCGGAAATTTTATCAGCAGTTCCTATTATAAACCCGGCTTGCCGCAATGGCTGGATAAGTTCAACGCGCTGAAGATGCCAGACCAATATCTCAACAAAGAATGGAAGACCTTGTTGCCAGTAGATCAATATGTAGAGAGCGGTCCTGATGATGTCCCCTATGAAACAAAACTCAAGGGCAAGGATTCACATCCTGTATTTCCCTATAACCTGAAGGAGATGCGGAAAACGTATCCCGGATTTGATCTGATTACTTCGACCCCCTTTGGCAGCGATCTGCTCACCGACGTTGCAAAAGCTGCGATCGAAGGTGAAGAGCTCGGAAAAGATGAGATCACGGATTTTCTGGCGATATCGTACTCCAGTCCTGATATCATCGGTCATGCCATGGGGCCCAACTCGATTGAGATGCAAGACACATACCTCCGGCTGGACAAAAACATAGAGGATCTACTTACCGAATTGGATAAGAAAGTAGGGATCGGCCAGTACGTGGTATTTCTCACTGCCGATCACGCTGTGTCGGATGTGCCGCAGTATTTTATAGACAATAAACTTCCTGCCGGGATGTTCCCACAGGCTTTAGTGGAATCGGGTTTGAATGAGTTCCTGAAAAAATATTTCCCCGATAAAAAAATCATTGACCGGATTGTCAACGATCAGATTTTTCTTAACCCCGAGGCCTTTACCGGCGACGTGAAATCTTCCGGTATCGACTTGCTGGTAGCGACGGAGTTGATCGGTCAGTATCTGATGAACACCATGGGCGTGGCGGATGTGTATTCCGCCAATGTCCTTCATGCTGGCGACTTTGGTGAGAAAGGATTAAAGGGAAGCCTCATCCGCGGATTTAATCGCAAGCGTTCCGGTGACATTGCCTTTGTGCTGGAGCCCAATTGGATCGGCTGGAGCGGTGCAACGGGCACTACGCACGGTTCAGGCTATTCGTACGACACCCATGTGCCAGTGATTTTTTATGGTTGGGGTATCAAAAAAGGAAATACAGTAAATTATCATACGATCACGGACATTGCACCAACGATTTCTACTGTGTTGAGAATTAAATTCCCCAGCGGGTGCATGGGTCAGCCGGTAGGAGAGGCGCTGAAGGATTAGGGAAAAAGGGTAATCAGTATTCGGTGATTGGTAATCAGTGCAAAGTAAATGGAAGAAGGAATCAAAGGGAAAAGGCCAGAAAACCTTAGGAGTTTTCTGTCGCAATTCAATAAAGAACAATTGATTGCTCAGATCATGGAACTTACAATAAAGTATAAAGAGATAAAATAAACTGCAATGAATAAAATATTTTTACTCGTTTTGTTTTTAATAAGTCAGTGTAAGACCATAGCTCAACAAAATCAGACTAATGATCAAATAAAAGTTATGGATGGCTTTCCACCTTCACGCGAGAGTCAAGTAACCTTTGAAAACTACCGAACGCATCCTTACAGCCAATGGAGTTTTAGGAATATCGGTGCTCCGTTGCATGTGCTCATGATGCCACGTTCAGGAGCGGTGCATTCATTTAAAGAGTTGCCTGACAAGTCTATCTCCAACTTTCCAACTGTTGATACTGACGGCAAGTCTTCTACGTTCGAAAATATTTTTAAAGACTTTTATGCCGATGGAGTAATTGTTATTAAAGACAATTCGGTGAAGTATGAAAATTATTGGAATGGCTTAAGTCGCGATTACCAACACATCTGGTTTTCGATAACGAAATCGTTGACGAGTTCCGCCATCGGACTTTTAGTTGAGCAAAAGAAACTTGATTTGTCCGCCTCACCTGTGCAATACATTCCCGAATTAAAAGGCAGTGCGTATGAGCGAGCTACCATTCAAGATGTATTGAACATGTCAACCGCATTGGGTTTCAAAGAAAATTATGTTGATTCAACTTCTTTCTTTTGGAAATACTATGCTTCCTCAATGAACTTCTTCTATTCACCCAACAAAGAACCTAATCCTAAGACCTCCGAAGTATACGGAACCTTTGATTTTCTGGCTAAGAAGGCAACCATCAATCAAGAGATGAAGCCCGGCTATATGTTCGAATACAACTCGTCCAATGCGGACGTAGCAGGCTGGCTAATTTCAAGAATTTCGGGTAAGCCTTATGCTGACTTCATCCGTGATAATGTATGGTCGAAGATCGGTGCCGACCATGATGCCTACCTCGTGGCTGACAGAGCTTATATGGGCGTAGCCACTGGCGGAATGAATACCACCTTGCGCGATGCGGCCTTGTTTGGAAATTTAATACTCAACAAGGGGAAAGTAGATGGCAAACAAATTTTTCCAGCTCAATGGGTAGACGAAACCCTGAAGCTGACAAAAGAAGATAAAGACCGTTATGCACGAAATGATGTGTACACAAAAGCAGGGTTGCCTTGGGTGGCCTACAAAAATTTCTGGTGGATTCTGGACGAAATCAAAGGTGAATATTGTGGGGTAGGCATTCACGGTCAGATGATTTACATCAATCGTTCGGCAAATATGGTTATTGCTTATTTCTCCAGTCAACCAGCTGCATCGTCTGCTTCGGCTGGAGGTTTCAAACCGTTTGTATCGAAATTGAATGCGTGCAGAGAATTGGCGAAAAGTAGGAGTAAGTAAGCAAATATCGTTTTTACTAGGCAGTGGATTTTCAGCGCCGGACGGAATGGAAACTGTGGGGCAGATAAATGCTGAAATTCAAAAAATAAAAGTGGAGGACATTTACATCCACACTGAATCAATAAGCAAATACCAACTCCCGCTTTTCGTATGGACACCACTTATAATCTATATAGATTTAGTGAGAGGTTCAGCAAACTAATATCAAGTTTATTACAATCGAAAAAGTACTATGAAGATGATGCTTCCTTGTCCGAATGTTTTTCATCCCGCAAATACCAACATTTCACTTTCAGCATGAGCTTTTGGTATGCTCATTTTTTCTTCCTTTAAACCCTGCAAATGAAATTGAATTGCACCAAGTATGTTTTTCTCTACGATTGCCTTAGTTCTGCCGGTAGCAATTACACCAGGGAGATCAGGTGCATAGGCCGAGTAGCCTGTTTTCGTTTTCTCGTATACCACTAAATATTTTCTCATTGTTTATCAATTTGTGCTTGCTTGGAGGAAAAGCCTGATAAGGCTAACTTACTCTCCCAAAAACACAATGGACAGCCCGCTACAATTTTTTGCGGGGGCCGTGAAAGGCAACCAGGGAGAACTGCATCAGCACGTACAAGAATCCTTTCGGCTTATCCAATCCAATAGTGTTGCCCAGGAAATAGATTTAGGACATGGCCGAATCGAAAAACGTGTTTGTCCGGCGATCCATGATTTGTCTATGATCGGGCAAAAAGACCAGTGGACAAAATTACATAGTCTGATAAAAATAGATGCGGAACGCCAAATCAAATCCACTGGTGCTGATCCAGGAATATACCCACGATTTCGAGCATGATATTGCCCATAGGCTTTACGAACAGATACTAACGCCGGGTTTAGACAAAATCTATTTTGCCTGGGTGGGAAGTCAGGTAAAAAATAAGCCGCACTACTACATTATCAACGGACCAGACTTTCTTATCGGGTATGACAACGGCAATGGAAACCATATCCCATGCCATTCTACGGGAAAAGGGAAATGATTAACTGAGTGTCGAAGTTTGCGCACACTTCAGAGCAGGTCCCCGTATTCAGTATTGGAAATTCAATTTTTTTTTCATCTACATTGCCACCGCTGTCATTCTATTACCCCAATATCCCCGTCACACTCAATACCACGAGAATTATTATCACGGGGCAGATAAACCGCACAAACAATTTCCAGATGCCTGCCAGCGCCGTGGATTTGAAATACGGAGAGCCTTCATTGATCTCGTCAATGATTTTATCCGTCTGAAATACCCAGCCAGTATACAGACAAGTGACTAATACGACAATCAACATGCACACCGTCCCGAAGACGTGATCCATGATATTTAATAATCCTGTTTGTCCGAAGAGCTGAATGTTGGAGAGAAATTCGGAACTGCCATTGGAGAGCGCTGCCGGCGTGCCGACGACAAAAGCAGCGATACCCACAGTCCACGTAGCTTTCTTGCGATCCCATTTTTTGCTGTCGATGAGCCAGGCTCCTACCACCTCTACCATGGAGATTGTGGAAGTGATGGCTGCGATGAAAAGCAATAAAAAGAAAAAGGCACCGGCAATATTTCCAAAAGGCATTTTTGGGAAGATGTTCGCCAGCACTTCAAAGACGAGTGTCGGACCCTGGTCGGGCTTCATGCCGAAAGCAAATACTGCAGGAAAGACCATCAGTCCTGCCAGCAATGCCACTGATGTGTCCATGGCACCCACCCACAAACTGCTGCTGACGATACTCTGCTGCTTCGGAAGATAGGATCCGTAGGTGATCATAATGCCCCATCCCACACCCAGTGAAAAGAATGCCTGTGTGAGGGCCTTCAACACGGTGTTTGCATTGATCTTTGAAAAATCTGGAATGAGGTAGTAGCGTACCCCTTCGGAGGCACCATCGAGCGTGAGACTCCTGACGATAATAACGATCAGCAATAAAAATAATAAAGGCATCATGATCTTGGTGGCTTTCTCTATGCCGCCACTAATGCCGCCCAGAACAATAATCACCGT
>JAYWDP010000267.1:0-5455 GCA_043779775.1 Cyclobacteriaceae bacterium | reverse complement strand
ATTTCATCGTAAGTTTTGCCCCTCAATAATCGTCCGGTTTTCTTTTTGTTGGTTCCTCCCCATTGTTTGAAGAAGAAGGCTACTTTATATTTTCTGCACTGGGACTTAATGTCCAGCACCCATTCAGGCTTCATGGGCCGTATCTTTCTTTTCCCTGACTCTCCGCCTACAATTACCCAATCGATATTGGACAGATCAAGACTGGGCAAAGGACCAATGAGTGGTTCGCAGGAAAGGAACTTAACCTGTGCTGAAGTTTTTTTTAGATTATCCAGGCGCTCAACCACCCGCTCATCTTCAATGGAAACACCCATCCAGATATTGGGGGCCCAATTCAACTCGGCATCGTACTTCAAAAGGAGATCAGACCGTTTGGTCAATACTTGAAAAGTATGCTGTGGATTGTCATTCATTACTTTGAATACTTTCCTGATAAATTCCAACGAAACTTTTTCATGAAAGAGGTCACTCATGGAGTTGACAAATACAATCTTGGGAGATTTCCAGGAATAGGGGAGATCGAGTTCACTTTCGTGGATGGCGAGTTTAAAACCATTTTTATATTTATCGACTCCCATGGCTTTTAATCGTCTTGACATAACTTCTGCGTAACAGAACTTGCAACCCGCTGATAATTTATTGCAGCCTGTGGTTGGGTTCCACGTCATTTCGGTCCATTCGATTGAGGATTGTGCCATGATCTATAAAAATTAATACCCCAACTGAGGGTTAATTCGTTGCTGTACTTTTTTAAAGAAATCTACTCCACGAGGATTTTTAGAATAAAAAGAGAGATAATATAGAGGTAGATTTTTCTCATTTGATCTTATTTGATGCATATGTTTGGCTTTTTGATAGCCAAGTTTGCTCATCTGCTCTTGATATTGGTCAGCAAGAAATTTAACAAAATCCTTTCGATACCTGCCGTCTTTTTCAAAGTGCTTACGCCAATCCGGAATGCCTAAGTATTCTTCAATTCTTGTACTCTCTTCTTTAATATACAATTCAAAGTTCCTATTGGCATCCATATGTAAGGCTTGTAAAATTAGAAAATCCATAAGGTGATTTCCTAAAGATTTAATCGTTGAAAAATTTAAATTCAGGGAGTATGGGTCAACGAAGCAAAATGGAAGGAGGGTATTGCCCTTTTTAAATTTTGGTATTGTATCTATAATTTTACTAATGTTTTGATTACTGTCACCTTTTATCAATTCGCAATTGAGATACCTACAAGTCTATATTTCTCTAATGACCATTGCCTTACAACTGGTGTGAAGAGTCCATCGGCAGTTACTTCTATTTGCGGATTAAATTTTTCCATAGTGAATTCACTAAGGTTACAATTTACTTCATTAAACTCTAAGCCGCGAATGGTAAATCAATATAATGTATCCACTTCCCGACTACGCCATAGCTTCGTCGGGCAGGCCTCGGTGCCTTCTTCAACACGGTGATGTGATCGCAACGGAAGTAGTCGCTGTAGGAAAGATTTTTTAAACTCCGCCACGCCTTCATGAAATCGTTGATCTCCAGGTTGCGGGCAATGGTGATGTAAGGGGTGAAGTCGGCGCGCTGGTCCAGGACGTTTTCAACAATCTCGCAGATGGGATTCTTGTGGACGACTTCCAGGTAAATGGTCCGGGTAACCCCATCATCAAGGAAATTCAGGTTCTTGATGTGAACATGAAAGGGTGTACACTCAGACACCTTGCTGTCGATGCGGTACAACAGGTCCTCCGCATGCTCATCCTGGAATTTAAAAAGCGAAATGTGGGCTTTGGAGAACTCATCTTCAAAGCTGTGACCGATGGCGCTCTTCACATGACTTTTCAAAAATGCCACGTACTCGGCAATGGCCCGGGGGGGCGTGATGATAAAGAACAATTCGTTCGACTTGTAAGCTGCTTTTTCCATATGTATTATCTCATTTTCATTATTTTTCCATTAAATACATTCACCTCGGTCCTCACCCGATGGCCTACCCCCAGCGTGGTGGCGCGCACCAGTTTTTCCACACCGTGCTTGTGCTTGATGTAGTCCATGGCTTCGTACAGGTTGATGTCCTCTTCCGTGTCGTCGAAGAGGCTGATCTGGTGGTTGCCTTGCACGAGTGCACTGAGTCGCACGCCCACGAGGCGGATCAGCATCCTGCGGTTGTAGAGTTTGTCGAACAACTCCAGGACGGTGCGCAGCACAAACTGGTCCGACGACGTGTAGGGCACATGCACCTGCCGGGTCTCCGTGTCGAAGTTGGAGTAGCGTATCTTCACCGTGATGCACGATGCCAGCTTTTTTTGTTCGCGCATCTGATAAGTGACTTTCTCCACCATCGCGATGAGGATGGACTTCAGTCGCTTGACATCGATGGTATCTTCATCGAAGGTGCTTTCCGTGGAGATGGACTTCTGTTCGCTGTAGGGCACCACGGGAGATTCATCCACGCCCTGGGCTTTGTTCCACAGCGACATTCCGTTTTTTCCGAAAGCGCTCACCAGAAATTTTAAGGGCATGTCGCGCAGCGTGGCCACGGTGCGGACGCCCATGTCATAGAGGAAGCTGGACGTCTGCTTTCCGATCATGGGAATTTTATCCACCGACAGGGGGGCGAGGAATTCTTTTTCTGTGCCGGAGGGAATGCGCTTCTCGGCGTTGGGCTTGAATTCCCCCGTCGCCACTTTCGATACGAGTTTATTCACCGACATGCCCAGGGAGATGGGGAGTCCGCTTTCTCTCATGATTCTTTTGCGCAGGTCCACCGCCCAGGAGAAGGCCCCGAAGAAGCGGTCCATGCCGCTGGCGTCGATATAAAATTCGTCGATAGAAGATTTTTCAAACAGCGGCGCACGGTCAGCGATGATCTCCGTGACCAGGTGCGAGTGCTGGCTGTACGACTCCATGTCGCCGGAGATCACGGTGGCATCCGGACAGACCTGAAGGGCCAGGTACATGGGCATGGCGGAATGTACGCCGAACTTGCGGGCCTCGTAGCTGCAGGCCGCCACGACACCGCGACGGCTGCTGCTGCCAACGATCAGGGGCCTTCCCCTGAGCTTGGGCTCCTTTTTGCACTCCACCGCCACAAAAAAGGCGTCTAAATCCAGATGAATGATATTCCTGTCCACGCCCCAATTTACTAAAATTAATATCTAATACTAAAAATATTAGTAAGTATTGATTATATGGAAATGGAAGTAAAAAGCGGCGTTTCTGGCTTGAAGTAGATGGAATTTTGCCACCAAGACACCAAGGCACGAAGTTTTTCTTATGTGATTTCTTAGTCTTAGTGGATAAAAAAAACCACTAAAGTTTCCATGAGCTAATAGATCATGGAATCCTGATTGTCGGGAGCTGCTTAATTTCTCAATTTGCGATAGTCATTTGTGAAATGAAAACGCCTTTGAAATCGTTAACTTTGGATGAACCAATTTTTGTGATGGATATCCAGACGGAGAAACTACTTTTAATTGAGCAACTCCTTCAAATCAGGGACGCCAGCGTAATAGAACAGGTGCGTGAATTATTGAAGCGGGAGAATAACCAGGTAGTGGGGTACGAGGCAGACGGAAGACCTATTACGCATCAGGATTTTATTAAGAAGATTGAGCAATCTGAGATGGAGTACGACAAGGGAAATTTCCAAACGATAGAAGAACTGGAAAAAGAATCTGAGAAATGGTAAATGAAAAAACATTACCGGGTCATTATCCCACCGACTGCAAAGGAGTCTCTCCGCGATATTGTCGAATACATTAAGAAGGACTCTCCAGCGGCAGCCATCAAGGTTCGCAAAAAACTTGTTGCAATAGCAAAGAGTCTAAAAGAATTTCCTGAAAGGTTTTCAAGTGAGGTATACCTAATAGACAAGCCGGGTAACTATCGTTCAGTCGCACAATGGCACTACAAGATTATTTACAAGATTTTAGATGATGAGGTTTTGATCTTGAGATTTATACATACAAACAGGAATCCTGACGTTATTAAAAAGATGAATTAATTTCTTTTACTCATCAAATTTAAATTTCATAAAACTAATATGAGAAGTAAAGTTGCTGAAAGAATTTTGTCTGAAACTCCAGAGGATGTTCGCGTTTTTGTCCGAATGTATTCTGACATTGTTGTTCGGGTTAATCAGCTTTTAAAATCCAGGGGCTACACCCAAAAAGATCTGGCAGCTAAATTGGATAAAACACCATCGGAGATCAGCAAATGGTTGAGTGGTGATCATAACCTCACGCTGAAAAGTTTGGCTAAGCTCACCGCGGTATTGGGTGAACCGATTATTCAGGTAGCTCAAATTAATCAGACACAGAATTTCACGCAGAGAGTACAAAAGAACCCACGTAAAATTCGGTCAGACTTATCTTCGCAATAGCCTCGAATAATATGGAAAAAGAAATAACCATCTGGTACGATTGCTGAAGGGGACTACATGGAAGTGTTGTTTGATAAAAAGGCCGGATATTTTAAGATCATTGGTTTTTCTATATTGAACTTTAATGCTGTCAGGCACGGGAAACCCATTTCTGTTTCATTAAAGGGCTGAACTTCTTTTTATCTTCTACTTCCTTTCGGAGAGCTATCCATTAACAACCGACGGCCGGTAGGATTTAAAATATCACAACAGAGATAAACATTTTTTGTACTTCACTGCTGAGGAGAATTCTCCCTTTTGGATTTTTTTAATTGTACGGGATTAATTAATGAGGAGTAGCCTCTTTTTTTTTCATTGTCAGTACAATAAAATAAAATAGCGATTGAAAGATATTCGAGTTTACCTTTTTTAATAGCGCGTTGATATTTTTTGTATTTAACTCTGCTATTATAAGGAAATCCCAGATCAGATGACCTGGAAATGTTGCATGGCATTTCCCGACGGATTAATTCATCTTTTTTTCTTTCCTTCTTCAAAAGGCTTCTCAATTCATCGATGTTGTTGATATTGCCAAATATGATGGTGGCGTCGCTATAATATTTATGAGATATTTTGGATGTTTCAATTTTTGTGGTCCCAAACTCAAGAATGAAAATTGCAAAAGAGTCGGGTAGCTCATTAAACTGATAGTTATTGGAGCCTCTTGATATTGATTCAATGTTTTTCACACCATCTGTCGCATAAAATCTGTAATGAGGAGGTAAATCAAGAGTCTTCTGATTAAACTCGTAAAAGATTTTATAGGTAAGTGATTTAATCTGCTGCTTTGTACTATCCGCGGTTTGCCCGAAGAGTATAATGCACTGTACATTAAGGATCAGTATGATTGAAAAAGTTTTCACTTTCGATGCGGATATTCGTAGATCAATTTGCTGATTTTCTTTTATAGTATTGCCTGCATTTCACCGGTTAAGCGGAAACTCATTCACCCAATGAAATCCACGCCCCAATAGTTGGAACTGCTTCAGGTCTCTTCTCGTCATTTGAATCGAAACTGAATCCTTATTCACTTTTCCATTAAGA